>NZ_JBXASS010000005.1:0-132644 GCF_058809565.1 Dermacoccus sp. MPR-E5
GAGGTCCGCTCACGCAGATCCACCCCAGAGACCTCGCCGATCTGATCCGCCGTCAACCCCACCACACCCAACGGCAGCTCGACGATCATGCGATCGGCGTCCTCGGCGGGCATTGCACTCCCCACCGTTGAGCGGGGGACAACGACGATGCTCCCCGGAGTCAGCTCGGTGTCCCGCCCCTGCAGCGACAGGACCGAGGCATTCCGACGCTGGTAGATGACTAACAGGTAGTCTTCGCCGTGACCACGCGGAGAGCTGACCGACATCACAGGACTGCTTCCTCGATCAGTTCGTAGATGTTTGCCCGGCGGAGATCGCTGGCGTGAAAGACGAGCCCGTCGCCCCGGTGCGGTGGCTGCGCTGCGACATGCCGCACGCACGCGGCGGCGAGATCTCGCTCGGCCGGCGACATCACCACGACTCCAATCACAGTCGTGTCCACGCCGACGAGATTGGTGGCGCTCCTGCTCACCTCACCGACCACACCGCTCGCCAACCTGTGTACACGGGCCCGAGACATCGTGCCGGCACCGTCGAAGGCCACCACCACCGTTCCAGGCCGAACGATGTGCAGCGCGGCGGTCACCTCATGCTCGATCCGTGAAGCCAGCGCCCGGCGGGCCCGGATGCCCAGGCCCCGACGAAACCGATAGGCCGCCACGACCAGACGCTCGTCCTCAGCCACCCGCTCCGCAAGAGGGGAAGGAACGAGCATCAGAAACTCTTGTGCGTCACCGAGCTTGACAGGCAGGTCCACCGAACGCCCCTCTCCTGCGGAGCACGCAACGTTCTCGCGGACGGGCGCGCGCGGGCGCCGGCATCGAGCCCTTGGCTCGGACGTTCTCGCGCACACGGAAGATCCGTGAACCGCGTGGCTTCCCGCACATCATGACCACCAGCCTACGACGACAGAAAAGGACTCGCCAGACCAAAGCGCGAACCGAGTGTCGAACGAGGAGAGGTTCTAGAAGCATGAAAACGCAGGCGGCGCGGATTGCTTCACATGATCCGGGTCGACTTGGAGAAGGACTCAAAGGTCCATTATTATGAGGGCATGCGATGCGAGCCTCCCGCTCCGCGGGGCTTGACTGGACCGGCCGGGCTGGCATCGCGTGACGGACGACTTCGATCCCTGCGGACGGGGGAGACTACCCTGGAGGCGTGACTGCCGACGGAACGAGTGCACGCCGGTTGACGCCGAAAGGGGCGGCAACGAGGGCACGTATCGTCGACGCAGCGAACCAGCTGATGTATGAGCGAGGTGTCGCCGCGACGACCCTCGCCGACGTCCGAGCCGCCAGTGCGACATCGAAGTCTCAGGTTTATCAGCACTTCGCCGACAAGGACGCACTCGTGAAAGGAAGTCATCGAGACCCGGGCAGAGGACGTCCTGACGCAGCAGCGCCGACGCCTTCGACGAGTGGAGTCCCTGCGCGGGTTCGAGCTGTGGCGGGACGAGCTCGTCGAACGGAACGCGCTACGCAACGGCGCATACGGGTGCCCGCTCGGGTCTCTGGCGAACGAGATCGCAGACCACAACGAGGATGCCCGCCGCGCGATCGCTGCCCACTTCGATGAGTGGCTGGAGATGCTGATCGATGCCGTGGAGAGGCTGAAGACACGCGGCGTGTTGCGCAGCGATGCGGACTCGCGAGCGCTTGCCAGTGGGCTGCTGTCGGCACTCCAGGGAGGCTATCTTCTGGCGAAGGCGAGCCGAGACATCTATCCGATGCGTGCTGCTCTCGACATGGCTATCGCACAGCTCAGGGCCTACGCGACAGAGACCGGCTCCTCAACCTGATCCCTCTTCATCGCGAACGCGGTCAGCCCCGCAAAGCTGAGGAAGAGTCGTTCACCGGCGTCGATGATCGTCGCCAGCACATGGCTGCACGTGTTGCAGCGTACGACCAGCCCCGGAGCGTCCGGATACACGACTGATTCGCCAAGGGGCGCGATATGCCCGCAACCTCCGCAGCGTCCCTCGATCATCGTTGCGTCTGGAACGAGGAACTCGGCGAGAGTCCCGGAGAGGATGTTGCCGTCAAGATGGCTGGTCATCATAGGCCTCCGAATCGTTCGGTGAGGATGTCTTGCGGCGCATGACCGAGCTTCACGAGCCACGGCGCGACGGCTTCGACGAAGCCTGTCGAACCGCACACGAAAATGCGCGGACGGTCTTCCGGGGGGAGCGTCCGCGCGGCGACAGTCGACTCTGTGAGCCGTCCGACGGGCTCCTGCCATCCGGCTGGCGCTCGTCGCGTATACACGAGGTCCATGGCGAACGACCCGTCCGACAGTTCGAGGAGCTCATGGTGGAAATAGATGTCTTCGGGCGTACGCACCGAGTACAGCAGCCGGAACGGAACGGGATCGGACGCGGCCGCATGGGAGGCTGCCATCGCGTAGAGGGGAACGACGCCTGACCCGCCGGCGATGAGCTGCACGGGGCGCTGGCTCTGTCCCGGGCGCCAGAGGAAGAACGATCCCAGCGGTCCGTGGACCTCGATCTGATCACCGGCGCGCAGTTCGCGGACGAGGAACGGTGACACCTCGCCATCGGGCAGCTCATCGACCGCGAGGACGATCGTTCCGCCCGGCTCTGAGGATGCGATCGAGTACGACCGCGTCGCTTGGTAGCCGTCCGGAGCGGTCAGGCGTAGATCGAGATGACTTCCCGCCTCGCTCCCTGGCCAGCCCGGAACATCGAGCACCAGCCGCACCGCGGTCGGCGTCTCCGGGCGGACCTCTGAAACCGTGGCGACGAACCACGCCGGCCTCACGCGGGGGCGAGGCGGAGCGAGCCGGGTCTGCTCCATCACCAGTAGCGTTCTTCCTTCCACGGATCACCGTAGATGTGATAGCCGCTCTGCTCCCAGAACCCAGGGTCGTTCGTCGGCATCATCGTCAGCGCACGGACCCATTTCGCGCTCTTCCAGAAGTACAGATGCGGGATGAGAAGACGTGCCGGCCCGCCGTGCTCCGCGTCGAGGGGAGCGCCTTCGGCCTCGGTCGCGATCCAGGCTTTGCCGTCCAGGAGATCCTCGAGCGGCACATTCGTGGTGTACCCGCCGTAGGAGTGCGCCATGACGTAATCATGGGACGTCTCGACGTTCTCGAACAGCTTGTCCAGGCTCACCCCGCGCCAGGCCATGTCGAGCTTGGACCAGTGCGTGACGCAGTGGATGTCGACCGTGATGTCCTCGGCACCGAGCGCCAGAAACTGCTCCCAGTTCCAGTGATGCTCGGTACCGGTTTCATCGAGGATCGCGAAATCCCACGTCTCGGTATCGACATAGGGCGTGGGACCGGCAGTGAGCACCGGCCAGTTCTCGAACAGCGTCTGTCCCGGAGGGAGCTGATCATCGGGACCACGCCGACGTCCCGCGAATCCGCGAGTAGTGAACGACATACATCGCCCCTTCCGTGTCGTCTGGCTGTACACAACCGACGATATTGCGGGAGCTCTCTCGCTGATCGCCTAGTCCTGCGCGGAACTTGCCCATGACTGCAGGTGATGAGCCCAGGGGTGAAAACAGGCGATTGCGCCGACCACACTGTGGAACAGGACGCCCCACTAGGCGGCCTCGGTTCCCGCAAACATCGAGAAGAAGTCTGTGACCATGTGCCCTGTTGCGCTCGGCATGCCGACCGTTCGCAATCGCGCGCGCTCAACGATCGGCCGACCCGAGACACCTCTTCTCGTAGACAGGTTCGGGCGCATCGCGCGAGACCTGCGTGTATCGATCACCAGCGCCTGCTCACTGCGTTGCACATACTGCATGCCGGCGGAAGGCCTGCCCGTAGTCCCTCGCGGGGAGTTGCTGACTCCGGAAGAGATCGCGCGCCTGGTCACAATAGCCGTCCACGATCTCGGAGTACGCGAGGTGCGTTTCACCGGCGGCGAGCCGCTTACGCGACCGGATCTGGTCGAGATCGTGCGCCGGACGACCACAGTCGTGCCGGGCGTGCCCGTGTCGATGACGACCAATGGGATCGGCCTCGATCGCAAGGCGCCGCAGCTTGTGGAGGCCGGACTGACGCGGATCAACGTGTCGCTGGACACGATCGACCGCGAGCATTTCGCCGCCGTCACCCGACGCGATCGCCTGCCAGCCGTGCTCAGGGGGATCGAGTCGGCACAGCACGCAGGGCTCAGCCCGATCAAGATCAACGCGGTGGCGCTGCGCGAGACCCTCGCGGATGCTCCCGACCTGCTGGCGTGGGCGCTTGCCAACGGTGTGCGGTTGCGGTTCATCGAACAGATGCCGCTGGATGCTGATCAGACCTGGCGCAGAGACCACCTCGTCTCCGCCGAAGAGCTTCTCTCCGTGCTCGGACGCCGTTATCGACTGACCCCGGCCGGCCGTGAAGACCCGTCCGCTCCTGCAGAGGAGTGGCTCGTCGAGGGTGGCCCGGCGACCGTCGGCATCATCGGATCCGTGACGCGCAGCTTCTGCGAAGCGTGCGACCGTACACGGCTGACAGCCGAAGGCTCGGTACGTTCATGTCTATTCGGTGACGACGAGACGGACCTGCGCACGATGCTGCGCAGTGGAGCAGACGATGCCGCCATCGCCGACGCGTGGCGGGCGACGATGTGGGATAAACAGGCTGGGCACGGGATGGATGAGAAGAGCTTCCGTCGACCGGCCCGTTCTATGGGAGCGATCGGAGGCTGACGATGCCGTGCATACTCGTCCGATACTTCGCAGCCGCCGCTGAAGCGGCCGGCTGCGAAGAAGAACACGTCGAGGCGAGGTCCCTCGGAGAGGCGAAGGACGCGCTCCTCACAGCTCACCCGGCACTCGAAGCGGTCGTCGCAAAGGGGACATTCCTCGTCGACGGCATCGCCTCACGCGATCCCGCGCGACCGGTCTCCGCGCAGGTGGACGTGCTGCCCCCGTTCTCCGGCGGCTGAGCGATACGGTGGACGGTTGAGACTCGATCCATAGCGAGGCTTCCGCGTATCGAGGACCGCGTTCGTCTCGTGCGCCGTCATCTTTCTGCGTGAGACGATCGTGCCGTATTGCCCCGATCCTCGCGTCAGCAGGAGTCGAAGTACAAGCGCTGGGGATGCATACCGTCGCTCACGTCGTACACGGCATCGGACGCTTCGCGTGGAGTGTCCTCGCGCATGTAGCGCAGATGCCGTTCACGGGTGTCTGGATGGGCCGGCCCGCCGCCGTCGAGGAAGACGGTGAAGTGCCACGCCGAACGCAGACTGGAGCGCAGCAGCGACCAGCCGTCGACAATCAGCACCGTGTGCTCAGACGCGTCAGTGAACCCGCTCTCAGGTCCGTTGAGGCGGAACATGCGCAGCATGGTTCGGACCGTATCGTCGTCCGTGAACGGTGCTGCGGTGAGACGAGTCGCGTTACGTCCCACTGCGCGCAGCGCTGCCGCTAGCGTGTTGGCGAAGTGCGTGCGGGCTGCAGCGTCCACGCCGTCGATGGCGACGAGTATTCGGCCGCGTGGGTTTCTGTGAAGCACCTCCTGAGCGAGCTCCTCCCAGACGGCGGTACCAGCGGCACCTGAGGCGTTGGGAGACGTGGCCATCGTCACTCCTGCCGTGGAATGGTCAAGAGGGGGCGCTCTGGAATGCCGTTCTGGCCACGCTCATCCTTGCCGTCGGCGCTCGCTGTGGGTTGCGTTCGCGCTCTCGAGACGCCATCGATCGGTTTCATCTCTCCGCCTCTTGCCGAGTCGCATCCGCATGCTGGGGCAACTCCCGGACGAGTTCGAGGACGTCGTCGGGAAGGAGCTGTCCTAACGTTCCACAGGAGTACACGCTGATCACGACCTTCCCGTCGGGATCCAGCACGAATCCGGTTGTCTGCAGCTGGGGCGGGTCCATGGTGACGAACGCTCCGGTCGTGGCGGCGATCTGCCCCACATCGGTGCTGTGTCCGATCGGAAAGGTCAGGCCATAGCGCGACACGAGCTCCGTGATCATTGGCTCCTCGTCCGCAGTCAGCGCGACGACGGCGATATCCACGGCGGACAGGCGCCGTAGGCCGCGCTGGAACGCACGCAGCTGCTCTACGCAGGACCTGCAGCTTGCCCCGCGTGAGAAGAGGACCACGCTGTACTGCCCGGCGAATTCGGCAGGGATCGTTCGGCGTGGTCCTCCCACCTCGACCAGTTCAAGAGGGGGGAACGCATCACCGCCACGCAGCAATGACATCAGCGGACGACTCCTGACGGGGCCAGTCCGTTGCCATGGAAGCTGTCTGGTTCAATCTCAATGCCGGTCATCTGGCGGCCTCTTTTCGTCGGTGATTGCGTCTTCAGCGTTTCGCGCTTGAGTGCTTCTTGCGTATCTACAACCCCACCCACTCCGATCTGCCGTCGGTGAAGTGCTGGTGCTTCCAGATCGGAACCTCTGCCTTGATCGCGTCGACGAGCTTCCCGCACGCGGCGAAGGCCTCCGCCCGGTGTGGAGCGGCGACGACCGCGACCAGTGCGACGTCGCCGATCTCGAGGTGCCCGATGCGGTGAGCGGCGACGACATCGCAGTTCGTGGCTTGCGCGATCCTCGCGCACACGTCGATGAGGACTCGTTCTGCGTCGGGGTGCGCCTCGTAGTCGAGAGACCCGACATCCTCTCCGTGGTCATGGTCGCGCACGATGCCTTCGAAGGTGACCACCGCCCCGTTCTTCCTGCTGCGTATCCGTGTCTCCAGCCACGTCTTGTCCAGTGGTGCGGTGGTGACGGAACCGATCGGCTCAGGCATGTCCGCCACCGGCCAGCTGGTCGTGCAGGTGCGGCAGGAGCGGTTCCAGCGCGAGGAGGCCGTCTTGTACGCCGCGTGGCGATCCGGGCAGATTGATGACGATTGTGCGTCCGGCGATCCCCGCAAGCGCTCTGCTGAGCGAGGCTGTCGGAGTCGTCGTACGGCCCGCTGCCCGAATGGCCTCGGCGACGCCGGGAAGTGCTCTCTGGATCACCGCGCTCGTTGCCTCGGGCGTGCGGTCCTCGGGATGCACACCGGTGCCGCCGGTCGTGATGATCAATGCCGGCTCGCGGGTGAGAGCATCCGCGAGCGCCCGATGGATATCCGCGTCAGCGACGACCACGGGTTCGTCTGCCTCATACCCGCGGTCGCGAAGCCAACCTGAGATCGCCGGCCCGGTGAGGTCATCGCGCGATCCGGCCGCGGTGCTCGTGGACGAGACGATCACGACCGCGTGTCCGCGCTCTGTGGGCTCAGGTGCGTCTGCAACCCAATGCCCGCGCTTGCCCCCGGTCTTCTCGATGAGGCGGATGTCTCCGAGTACTGCGGCCGGATCGACGGATTTGATCATGTCGTGCAGGGCGAGACCGGCGACGGCGACAGCGGTGAGGGCTTCCATCTCGGCGCCGGTCTTCGCCGTAGCTGCGACCGCGGCCCGAATCTGCACCGATGAGGTGCTGAGCTCGAAATCGACGGTGACGGACTCCAGGGGCAGCGTGTGCGCGAGGGGCACGAGCTCGCTGGTGCGTTTGGCGCCCTGGATGCCCGCGATCCGCGCTGTCGGGAGCGCGTCTGCTTTGCTTAGTTGGTTGGTGGCGAGCAGCTCCAGCACTGCCGGTGTCGTGTCGAGACGGCCGGTCGCGATCGCCGTGCGACGAGTGATCGCCTTCCCGCCGATGTCGATCATCCGCGACCGGCCTTGATCGTCGAGGTGCGGCAGTTCGTTCATAGATTCCAGGTCTCCACGCGTGTCCCGATGTCGAGGGTGACGGCATCGATCGGGACATCGATGAGCACGTCGGATGCCGCCATGGCGGCGACAAGGTGCGAGGAGGCTCCGCCCAGCGGTGCGACCCGGCCTTCAGGCAACGCCACGCCGCGGCGGAACTGCCGTTTGCCGGTGACAGAGGTGAGAGGTTCGGCCAGGGTCCGTGGCTCGGGTCGGCGTGCAGGCAAGCCTGCTGTCTCGCGGAGGATCGGCTCGATGAAGAGCATGAATGACAGCTGCGCGGACACGGGGTTGCCGGGGAAGCACACCACGGGAACGTCTTTGTAGAGGGCGGTGGCCTGCGGGCCTCCGGGCTGCATTGCGAGGGTATCGATGTGTGCCCCGAGGGGCTCCAGGAACTCCCTCACAACTTCGTAGCTGCCTGCCGAGATGCCTCCGCTGGTGAGCACGATCTCGGCTCCCGCCGCGTACGAGGCGTCCAGGGCGCGCGCGAAGGCGGCCGTGTCGTCGACGACACGATGCTCATCGGCCAGGAAGGCACCGGCGGACCGCACCGCTGCGGCGAGCGCGGGGCCGTTGGCGTCGTAGATCTGGCCGGGAGCCAGAGGTTCACCGGGGGTGGCCAGTTCGCTTCCTGTCGAGATCACCGCGACACGAACTTGCGAGCGAACGGGGATGGAGTCCAGTCCGGCGGCTGCGAGTGCCGCGAGGTGGCGGGGAGCGAGCCGGAGGCCGGAAGGCAGTAGAGGATCACCGGCGGCGAGGTCAGAGCCGGCTTCTCGTACGAACTCTCCGGCGTCCGGTTTCCGCGTGAACGTCACTGTCGCGTCGTGGACGGTGGCATGTTCGACAGGGACGACCGCGTCGGCATCGTCCGGGATCGGCGCACCGGTCATGACCCGGACGGCATGGCCGGGGTCAAGCGGCGCAGGTGTTCCGGGGGCGGCGGGGATCTCACCCCGCAGCGGCAGACTGCGTGGTGTCCGCGCAAGGTCGGTCACACGGACGGCGAAGCCGTCCATCTGTGAGTTCCGGAACGGGGGCAGAGCTATCGGAGTCCGTACGGGGTGGGCGAGCACCCGATCCAGTGCACGAGTCAGGGCGACCTGCTCGACGGTGCGCTGACTCACGGCGCTCAGGAGCGCGCGGACTCGGGCTGTGTGTGCGGCGACCGGTGTGCGGAGCATGTCAATACCTGCTCGCCGTGGGATCGACGCGGACTGCCCAGGCGTCGACTCCTCCGGTGAGATGCCGCACATCAGAGAATCCGAGTTGGAGAAGCAGATCGAGCGCCTGACGCGAGCGTCCGCCGCGGTGACAGTACAGCACCACCGGATTACCGGTGCCGAGTTCTCGAGTCCGACTGGCAAGCTCGCCCAGGGGGATCAGCACGCTCCCCGGGATCGACGTGATCTCGGCTTCCCACGGTTCTCGCACATCGACGAGCAGCGGCGGTTCGGACGTCATGAGCAGGTCGCGCAGTTCTTCGGGGGAGACATCATTCTGATCCGAGGGCTGCGGAGCGGGCGTCGCGGTCTGCACTGCGGCGCGCGTGGATTCGTCACGCCGGTAGACGATCTCGCGGGTGCGACCGGTGCGGGCGTCGTACGCAGCGACCCGACCGATCAACGGGTCTCCGATGCCGGTGAGCAGCTTGAGCGCCTCGGTCGCCATGAAGGCCCCGATGACGGCGCAGACGCTCGGCAGCACGCCGATCACGTCGCAGGTGTCCGCATCGGAATCGGAGCCGTGCGGGAACAAGTCGCGGTAATCGGTGCCCCTGGCATCCCACGCCACTCCGGCCTGACCGGCGTATCCCAGCGCCGATCCCCACACCAGCGGGATGCCGCATTCAGCGGCAACACGGTCTGCCAGCAGCACCGTCGCGGGATTGTCGCTGGCATCGACGAGGACATCCACACCGTGCAGCAGATCCTCAGCTGTCACAGCGTCGAAACGCCTATCAACGGCGCGCACCTCAGCATCAGGAGCAAGCGCCGCGAGCCTCGTGGCGGCCGAGGCAGCTTTGCCGCGGCCGACGTCACCCGGCGTGTGCATCGTCTGCCGGTGCAGATTGGATTCGGCAACAGTGTCGTCATCGACGATCGTGAGCGTGCCGACGCCGGCAGCAGCAAGGACCGGCAATAGGGTGCTCGCCAAGCCGCCCGCGCCTATCACGAGCACATGCGCTCTCGCCAGGCGCTCCTGAGCGGGCACACCGAACTCCGCGAGGACGCGCTGCCTCTGAAAGATCGGCGAGAGCGGATCGACTGGCATGTCCTCAGGCTAGGGAGCCGGCCCCAGCAGACGAGGCCGGGAGCGTCGAGACAGCAGGGAGCAGACAAACTCCCGCAGTCGCAGACCATTCCCACGAGCTCGGCTGCGGGAGGGTTGAGACAGGTCGCGGACTTCGTTCGCCTGACCAGCCGATTCCCAGAGGAGTTCCTGTCTTGCGCGCCCCTTCTCTTCTTGCCGCGTTCGCCGCCATCCTTCTGCTCGCCGGCTGCTCATCGCCCGGCGCAATAGACGATGAGTCCGATGCCGGAGCGGGCGATGATGACATGATCTCCGGAACGGTGACGGTGTTGGCCGCCGCGTCCTTGACCGACGTGATGGACGTCCTCGCGGAGAGATTCGAGGATGCGAACGCGGATGTCGACATCGCCGCTAGCTACGGCGGGTCGTCGGCGCTTGCCGAGCAGATCATCTCTGGTGCTCCGACTGACGTGTTCTTCTCGGCGAATGAGGCGACGATGCAGTCCGTCGTTGATGCTGGCTTGGCGGTCGACCCGGGAGTGCTGGTCACCAACACACTGCAGATCGCGGTTCCCGTGGGAAATCCCGCCGGGATCACCGGTCTCGCCGACTTCGCCCGGCCCGAACTGACGATCGCATTGTGCGATACCGCAGTGCCGTGCGGGTCTGCAGCGCAGTCGCTGCTCGACCTATCCGGAGTCCAGGCCCAACCGGACACTCTCGAGGAGGATGTCCGCGCCGCTCTGACGAAAGTCTCTCTCGGTGAGGTCGACGCCGCGCTGGTCTACGTGACCGACGTCGTCGCAGCAGGAAGTGCCGTAGAGGGCATCGACGTGCCCGAGGCGCAGCAGGTGATCAACAAGTACCCGCTCACCCTTCTCGCCGAGGCGACGAACCCGGACGCCGCGCAGGCATTCATCGACTTCCTCCGCTCGGATGAGGCACGTCAGGTCTTCGAGGATGCCGGCTTCGCGGCCCCGTGAACGGCTGCAGCCGGTCGTCCTCGCTCTCGGCGTAGTCGGTCTCGCGCTGCTCGTTCTGCCGCTGCTCGGACTGATCCTGCGCGCACCCTGGGGTGATCTCGCCGGGCTGTTCGTCCGACAGGAGGTTCTGCAGGCTCTGGGGCTGTCGTTGCTCACGGCGACGTTGTCGACCGGCCTCAGCCTCGTCCTCGGTATCCCGCTGGCGGTGCTGCTGAGCCGTTCCGTTCGCTGGCGGGTGTTGCCGCGGCGCCTCTTGCGTGCGGCGATCACCGTCCCGCTGGTGCTGCCTCCCGTCGTCGGCGGCATCGCTTTGCTTCTCCTGCTGGGTCGGCGCGGACTCCTCGGGCAATGGCTCACGCAGGTTGGCGTCACCATCCCTTTCACCACCGGCGCCGTCGTGCTCGCGCAGACGTTCGTGGCTATGCCCTTCCTCGTTTTCGCCGTCGAAGGCGCGCTGCGATCGGCAGACCGTCGCAGCGAGACTGCGGCTGCTTCGCTGGGTGCCAGCCCGTGGCAGATCTTTCGTCTCGTGACCGTACCGCTGACGGCACCCGGGATCGCGGCCGGTGCCGTGCTCTGCTTCGCCCGCGCGCTTGGCGAGTTCGGCGCGACCATCACGTTCGCGGGCTCCTTCCCGGGTGTGACGCGCACACTCCCGATTGCTTCCTATCTCGCGATGAACTCCGACCCCGACCCCGACACCGCGATCGCACTCGCCCTCGTGCTGCTTGCCGTATCGCTGAGCGTTCTCCTCGCGCTCCGCGACCGATGGCTGCCAGGAACCGTATGACTGCACAGCTGACGATCTCCGCACGTATTCGACGCCCCGCTTTCGACGTGATCATCGAACTCAGAGCAGAGCCCGGCCGTGTACTCGCGGTTGTCGGTCCGAACGGGGCCGGAAAAACCAGCATCCTCGCAGCGATCGCGGGTTTCACGGAGGTGGACGGGGCAGTGCGGCTCGGAGACAGGGACCTGGCATCCCTTCCCGCCGCGCAGCGTGGAATCGGCGTCATGTTCCAAGACCTGCTCCTCTTCCCGCACCTGACGGTGCGCGAGAACGTCGCCTTCTCCGCCAGAGCCCGCGGCAGCAGGTGGCCCGCGGCCCGGCGCAGCGCAGATCGTTGGCTGTCCCGCTTCGGCTTGATCGACCTGGCGGAGAGATACCCGGGCGCACTCTCCGGCGGGCAGGCACAGCGCGTAGCGCTGGCTCGTGCCCTCGCATCCGAACCGAAAGCACTGCTCCTCGACGAACCGCTCGCGGCTCTGGACGTGGAGTTCCGCGACGAGGTGCGTGCCGACCTCGGCGTGCATCTGCGTGAGTTCGGCGGACCGACGATCCTCGTCACTCATGACCGCGAAGACGTCGATGCGCTTGCCGACGAGATCGTCGTCCTCGATGCAGGGCGCATCGTGCAGCAAGGAGCTCTCGCCGACGTGACTCGAAAACCTGCCACAGCATGGGCTGCTCGATTCGTGGGAAAGAGGGACGCAGATGATGCCGAACGCGGATAACGACTTCCTCTTGGGGCTGGCCGGAGTATCGGGCACGATGCTCGGCACGTTCATCGTGGGCGTGTTCTTCTACATCGACTCGGAGATGCATCGTCGGCTGGCGGCATCGGAGGCCGCGGACCGGTACTTTCGCTCATCGATTCGCTGGGTGTTCACGGCGTACTCCATCCCTCTGCTCGTCCCGCTCGCGCTCGCGTCACTTGATGCTCTCTGGGGCGCGCTGAGCTTCATCGCCCTCGGCATCCTCTTGGTCGCGATGACCGTCGAAACGGGGCGGCGCATCCTCGCGAGAGGCGGGGCCGGCTCCTCTCGCTCTCTCGTAGTGAACGAATGGGCCTCGAGCTTCGGCATCGTCATCGCCATGGTCCTGCCGTGGACACTGGGCGGCTGGGTGCCCGCACCGGATGACTTCGTGCCCTCACTGCTCATCCTTCTCGCATGCGGTTTCGCGAGCACCGCGGCGCTGGTCATGACGCAGTTCGATGCGACGATGGGCATGGTTGACGCCGGGATGAGAGACAGGGACGGCGCAGAACCGGACGATCCGGCAGATCGCTGAGTCGGATTACTGCCGAGCCTCGATGGGAGAGGTGTTCTGACGTCTACTGCTCGTCTTCGTCGAAGGCTATGCGTGCTCGTTCGATGGCCGGCAGTTGCTCATCCGCCCAGGCGATGAGCGCGTCAACTGGCGCCCGTAACGTCTTGCCCAGCGTCGTGATCCGGTACTCGACGGACACCGGACGTGTGCTGATGACCCGACGTTGCACGACACCGTTCCGCTCCAGCCTTCGCAACGTCGCCGTGAGGGATTTCTGCGTCACGCCGGGTATGGCACGTCGTAAAGCGTTGAATCGAGACGGCCGTTCGCACAATTCGTTGAGGACGCTGAGCGACCACTTATCGAGCACCTGGTCGAGCAACTCGCGGTGCGGCGCTGCGATACGCAGCTCGTCCTCGCGCACGGCGGTATCGCCCATGTAACCAGGTCTCCTTGAAGTGTCTTTCGCCTACCAGGTATCAATGGTAAACCACTACGGACGAACAGGACCTTCCATGTCAGTTGCACGCTTCAGCCCTGCCGGCCTTCAGCCCGGCACGCCCTACGATCATGTCGCCGTCGGCACCGGTACGCGCCATCTGCACATCAGCGGGCAGGTCGCCCGCAGCGCAGAGGGAGAGCCCCTCGCGGCCGGGGACCTCGCAGGCCAGGTCGCGGAGGTGCTGCGCAACACCGCTCGCGCGCTCACCGGCGCGGGCGCGTCCTTCGAGGATGTGCTTCGGATGACGTTCTACGTCACCGACTGGGCACCTGAGAGGATCGCGCCCTTCATGGACGGGATCGCGCGCGTCGCTGAGGAGCTGGAACTGCCGCAGCCCCTGCCGCCTGCGTCCCTCATCGGGGTCGACTACCTCTTCGAGCCCGACGTTCTCGTCGAGCTCGAAGTCACCGCGATTCTCGACTAGCTCGTCTCGTTCGCTGGCACGGCGTAACACTCGGGGCGCCTCTCACCGGATCGGTGAGAGGCGCCCCTCGGGACATCGGTCAGGCGGCGACGTGTGACACGAGGAACCAGCGGTCCTTGTCGAGTCCGCGCTGGATCTCGATCGCGACGTCCTGGCTGGTCAGGTCGATGCCGTCGAGGCCATCGACCGCTGCGCGGACATCGGCGAGGAGACTGTCGATGTCCGCGATCACGGCATGCACGAGGTCGTCTGAGCTCGCGAATCCCGCCGGGACGCTTGTGACGGCGCCCTTCTCGGCGACAGCGCTCACACGGGCGTCGAGCGGGAGCCCGAGCGCGACGATGCGTTCCGCCGCCGCGTCGGCGAAATCGCCCGCGTTGCTCGCGATGGTGTCCAGCAACTCGTGGACGCCGACGAAGTTCGCGCCGCGCACGTGCCAGTGCGCCTGCTTGGCGTTGATCGTCAGTGCCTGAAGGCCGAGCACGACGGGCGTGAGGAACTGCGCGGTCGCGACAACCGCCGTCGGGTCGCTCGCGGTCGTGGCGATGGTGTCTGTGCTGCTCATATCAATCGTTCTCCCTGCTCGTTGGTTTCTTGATTCGGTGGACTCGGTCACGATCGGATGTCTGCGCCGGCTGGCTCTGATGCGGTTCGGGCTCGGAGGGCGGGGATGACGTCTTGTCCGATCTCTTCCATGACGTCCTCGACATCTCTGCGTCCCGGCCGCAGCACCAGGTTGATGTGCGCGATCCCTGCCGAGGCCAGTCCCGTGAGGTAATCGGTGAGACCGGTGGTGCCGACCCGTGCGCCGAGGCGGATGGGCTCGAAGGGTGCATCCGGGTTCTCAGCGAGGTCGAGGTAGAGGTTCGTCATGAACGGCTTGAGCGATATCGCCCGCCACTGCGCGGCGACGGCGCGCATCTGCGGGCCTGCACGGTGGTAGGTCATGTGCGCGTCGAGATTCTCGGCCGCCCACGCCGGGGACTGCTGCGCGCCACCGATCCCGATCAGTGGAATCGTCCCGTCCACAGGGGCGGGCAGGAACGAGTCCTGATCGATCCGGCCCTGCGCCGCCTGCTCCCAGATCTCACGCATGACACGCACGCCTTCGCGGTAGGTCTCTCCACGGCGATCGAAATCGGCTCCGAAGAACGGGTACTCGCCCGGCCTGTCGCCCGAGGCGAGGCCGAGCAGCAGCCGCCCACCGGAGAGAGCGTCGACGGTGGCGGCCTCCTTTGCCAGCGTCACAGGGTGCCGCAGCGGGAGCACAATCCCTGCCGTGCCGAGCAATATGCGCTCGGTCGATGCGGCGAGGTAGCCGAGGTAGGGGATGGGGTCGAAGATCTGTCCGGCATCGCCGAAGTCACGCGGTCGCCACATCGGCACGTCCCGGAGCCAAAGGGCCTGGAATCCGAGCCGGTCGGCGAGCTGTGCCCTCTCCTGATGCCGGGTCAGATCAGGGAAGAGACCCTGACCCGAGACATCTCGTCGAGCGAGGTCGTTGTCCAGGGGCAGCTCGATCCCGAGGGACAAGCCGTCCTTGGTGAGTGAGTCTAGAGCGGTCATGGCATGGTCCGTTCAGTACCAGGAGGGCTTGTCGCCGTCGGTGCCGGGCTTGTTCACGCCGAGCGAGGCGCCGACGCTGTCGGCCGGGTTCTTGGCGAGTTCGGCGACGAGCGCGCCGACGCTCTTGCGGGACACCTCGGTGCCCTGGAAGGGCTCATCCTTCTGGGTCAGCTCGTAGTCGACCTCGTCGTCATCTGACAGCCAGGCGGGACGGATGATCGTGTAGTCGAGGTCGGACTCCTCGATCACTTTCGCGGCGGCGCTGTAGGTCTGCAGGTATCCGCCGTCGAGCATCCGGTGGTTCCACTTGCCGTACTCGCCGGGCACCTCGTCGTAGATGCCGAGGGTGGATATCCAGATCAACCGTCGCGTTCCCGCGGCGGTCAGCGCTGCGACGACGGCGCGGGCCTGAGCTTCGATGTCGCCCCCGCCGAGGTTCGCGTACACGATGTCTTGCCCCGTGACGGTACGCGTGAGGAGGTCTTCATCGAGGACGTCGCCCTCGATCACCTGGACGCGGTCGGCGGGCACGTCAGCCAGGCTCCCCGGGCGACGCAGGTACAGGGTCAGCTCGTTGGCAGGCTCTTCCAGCAGTGCGGCGATGGCGTGTCTTGCGATACGTCCGCCGGCTCCGAGCACGGTGATCTTCGTCATGATCTTCTTCTTTCGTTTGTGTGGTCTTGGGGATGGTCAGCGGTTCACGTCGACGACGATCCGGCCGCGGACGCGCCCGTCCAGAAGGTCATCGGCAACGGAGAGGGCCTCGCTCAGGCCAACCTCGCGGCTCATAGCGGGCAGCAGGTCCAGGTCAAGCTCTGCGGCCAGGCGGTTCCACGCTGCGACGCGCTTGTCGTGAGGTTGGGTGACGCTGTTGATGCCGAGCAGACGCACCCCGCGTAGAATGAACGGCGCGACGGTGGCGGGTAGATCCATGCCCTGTGCGTTCCCGCATGCGGCGACGGCGCCGCCCGCCTTCGTCCCGGCACAGGCATTGGCGAGGGTATGGCTGCCGACGGAGTCGATCGCAGCCGCCCAGCGCTCTTTGCCGAGCGGCCGGCCGGGCTCGGATAGCTCTGTCCGGTCGATGATCGTCGTAGCGCCGAGGCGGCGCAGGTAGTCGGCTTCAGCGGGACGGCCGGTCGACGCGACGACCGAGTAGCCGCCGCATGCCAGCAGCGCGATCGCGAACCCGCCGACCCCACCGTTCGCGCCCGTGACGAGGACGTCACCCGAATCAGTGGTGAGGCCATGCGATTCGAGGGTCATGAGGGAGAGCATCGCCGTGTATCCGGCCGTGCCGATCGACATCGCCTGCCGCTCCGAGATCGCATCAGGAACCGGCACGAGCCAGTCCGCACTCACGCGAGCTCGCTGGGCGAGGCCGCCCCAGTGCGTCTCGCCGATGCCCCACCCATTCACCAGCACCCGGTCACCAGGCGCATAGGAGGGACTGTCGCTGTGTTCCACGACCCCGGCGAGGTCGATCCCGGGCACCATCGGGAAGCGACGCACGACCGGCGCCTTCCCCGTGATCGCGAGGGCATCCTTGTAGTTCAGACCGCTGTACGACACGCGAACCGTGACGTCCCCGTCGGGTAGCTCGCTGTCGTCGAGTTCGCGCAGCGTTGCCTGGTATCCGGCGTCGGCCTTGGCGATGGAGATTGCGCTGAACATCATGCTCCCTCGGGACGGAAACGGATGGATGCGAGGAAGCCGGCGAAGAAGACGCCCATCGGTCGGACGTCGCGGGTCAGGCGGGCGCGAAGGATCGCGCCTTCCCAGCCCACCCAGAAGAAGGACGCCAGCTCGTCGCAGTCGGAGCCGGGCGGGATCTCGTCTGCGTCTGCGGCCAGTCGCAGGCACGCCGCGACGCGACGCTCCCAGTCGCGCAGCACGTCTTCGAGCGCTTCACGGTAGCCCTCGGGAAGGGTGGAGACCTCTTGGCCGAGATTGCCGACCAGGCAACCTCGTTCGAAGTCATGTCGCACCATGCCGGCCTTGGCGTCGTTCACAAACCGCGCCAGGCGTTCCAGCGGAGATGGGCCCTCTTCGAGCAGCCATCGGTCGAGCTTGCGGGCGAAGTAGCCCGCATACCGGTGCAGCACCTCGAACCCGAACGCGTCCTTGCTGTCGAAGTAGTGGTAGAAGGAGCCCTTCGGCACGCCGACGCGCTTCAGGACCGTGTCGATGCCGGTCGCGCTGATGCCCTGCATCGTCAGCACCGCCATGCCGCAACGCAGCAGCGCCTCGCGCGTGTCCCCGTGCTCGCGAGGGATCTTCGGGGGGCGTCCCCGGCGGGGTCGAGCTGCGATGTCGGTCATGACAGCGAATTTAGACCGACCGTCTCTAAATATCTACGAGTGAGCGCAGAGCATGCAGAGATCGGCTAATCGGGGCAGGGATCGGCCACTGGCTGGCGGGGCGCGTCAGGTGGGATCGCTGCCGATGGCCGCCATGGCGTGATCGAGGACGGCTGCGAGTGGCAGGGCTCCGTCTCCTTGAGCCCACGCGGCGATCGCGGCGTCGAGATATCCGAACGTCGCGGCGATCAAAGCCCCCGGGCGGGGGTCGCGGGGGTCGTCCGACTGGTTGCCCAGTCGGCGTGAGACCTCGGGGCCGAGCGTGTCGCGCCAACTCGCGACCTTTGTCGCGTGGTGCACGGCGAGAGCCTGCGTGCCGGTGAGCATCTGTGCGACGCGCATCGCGCGGTCGGGGTCCGTGCTGTAGATCGCGAGCAGTGGATCGAGCGAACGGCGCAGTGCGGTCCACGGCGTCTCAACCTCGGGGCGCTTCTCCAGTGCCTCGCGCATCTCCTCGCCGAAGCCGATTACTCGCCTGAGCAGTGCCTGTTCCTTCGTCGGGAAGTAGCGGAAGAACGAGCTGCGGGAGACTCCTGCAGCAATGCAGATGTCGTCAACTGTCGTGCTCTCGTATCCGCGGTCCGCGAAGAGCTCGAAGGCTGTCTCCGCGACATGGTTCGCCACCGCGCTTCGCGCAAGAGCCCGAGCGGTCGGTCGAACAGGTGGGCGAGGATCCTCAAGCATGCCACTCATGCTACTGTCATCCCGAAACTGAAACTACAGTGTCATGTAGGGGACTACAGTCCCGGGAAGGCGGGCTGCAGGATGCCCACACGAAAAGTCATCGTCATCACGGGAGCCAGTGACGGCATCGGCGCGGCAGCGGCCCGCGCCCTCTCCGCACGGGGCCATCGGATCGTTCTCGTGGGACGCAGCCGCGAGAAGACGCAGCGGATTGCGCAAGAGCTCGAGCAGGAGTTCCACGTGGCAGACTTCGCAGAACTCGAGCAGGTGCGCGCGCTTGCGCACCTGCTCCTCGAACGTCACCCGCGCATCGATGTCCTGGCCAACAACGCCGGTGGCGTGTTCGGCAGGAACCGGCAACTGACCATCGACGGGCATGAAGTTACCTTCCAGGTGAACTATCTCGCACCATTCCTTTTGACGAGCCTGCTCATGGAGAGGCTGATCGAATCCCGCGCTTCGGTCATCAACACCTCGAGCGTCGCGAACCGCGCTTATGGGCGCATCGACCTCGCGAACCTGAACGGTCAGAAGCGGTACAGCCCCGTTACCGCGTACGGCAACGCAAAGCTCGCGCAGATCCTGTTCACCAGGGAACTGCACCACCGCTACGCAGACCGCGGCCTGGCCAGTGCCGCGTTCCACCCAGGCAACATCGCGACCAGTTTCTCCACCGAGGCCGGCGCCGGCCTCCGTCTCGTCTACCAGACCTGGATCGGACGGCGCATCCTCCAGACCCCGGACAAAGGCGCCGACACGCTCGTCTGGCTCGCAGACGCTGAAGCCGGAACCGACTACCCATCCGGCGAGTACTTCGTACGGCGTCGCGTCCGCCGAGCCAACCGCCAGGCCTACGACGAGACACTCGCGCGCGACCTCTGGGCGGCGAGCGAGCGCCTCCTTCACTCCCGATAGAGGAGGGGTGCAGGAGAGCGCGGCCTCACGTCAGAGGGAGCTGATCGATCACCCGGCGGCCCCTCTGGGCGGGCATCTTCCGCGCAAGCACTCAGGTAGTCGGCCACATCCGCTCGGGCGCCGAAACACCCAGCAGGCCGAGGCCGTTGCGCAGCACCTGTCCGGTGGCGTCGTTCAGCCACAGACGCGTGCGGTGCACGCTCTCGATCGGGTCATCGCCGAGCGGAGTGATGCGGCAGTTGTCGTACCAGCGGTGGTACAGGCCGGCGAGCTCCTCCAGGTAGCGGGCAACGCGGTGCGGCTCGCGCACCTCGGCGGCGAACGCCACGACGCGCGGGAACTCCTGCAGAGCGCCGAGCAGCGCCGACTCGGTCTCGTGCGTGAGCAGCTCGGGGGCGAACTTGGAGCGGTCGACGCCCGCGTCGGCGGCGTTGCGGGCCACGTTGTGCGTGCGGGCGTGCGCGTACTGCACGTAGAACACGGGGTTGTCGTTCGTGCGCTTGCGCAGCAGGTCGGGGTCGAGCGACAGCGGCGAGTCGGCCGGGTAGCGCGCGAGCGAGTAGCGCAGCGCGTCGGTGCCGAGCCACTCGCGCAGGTCATCGAGCTCGATGATGTTGCCCGCGCGCTTCGAGAGCTTGGCACCGCCGATCGAGACGAGCTGGCCGATCAGGATCTCGACGTCCTTCTCGGGGTCCTCGCCCACCGCACCCGCGAGCGCCTTGAGGCGGTGCACATAGCCGTGGTGATCGGCGCCGAGCAGGTAGATCTTGTGCGCGAACCCCCGGTCGCCCTTGTTCAGGTAGTACGCGGCGTCGGCGGCGAAGTAGGTGTACTCGCCGCTGGAGCGGCGGATGACGCGATCCTTGTCGTCGCCGAAGTCCGTCGTGCGCACCCACACCGCGCCGTCCCGGTCGAAGACGTAGCCCTGCGCGCGCAGCCGGTCCACGGCGCGGTCGACGAGGCCCGGCCCTCCCGCCTCGCCCGCGGCATGCAGCACGCGCTCCGAGAACCACACGTCGAAGTGCACGTTGAATTTCGCGAGCGAGCCTTCGATCTCCGTCAGCTGCAGCGCGTACGCGTCATCGCGCGCGGCGACGAGCTGCTCGTCGGCCGGCAGGCTCAGGATGTCCGGACGCGCCTCGAGCACGCGACGACCGAGCTCCGTCACGTACTCGCCCGGGTAACCGCCCTCGGGCGTGGACTCGCCCTTTATCGCGGCCAGCACGGAGGCGCCGAAGCGGTCCATCTGCACGCCGGCATCGTTGATGTAGAACTCGCGCGCCAGCGTCGCGCCCGAGAACTGCAGCACCCGGCCGATGCTGTCGCCCAGCGCGGCCCAGCGGGTGTGGCCGATGTGCAGCGGGCCCGTGGGGTTCGCGCTCACGAACTCGAGGTTGATCGTGTTGCCGATCTGCGTGTCGTTGCGGCCGTAGTCGACGCCCGCCTCGACGATCGTCTTCGCGAGAGCGCCCGCGGCTCCCGCCTCGACGCGGATGTTGATGAAGCCAGGTCCCGCCACCTGGACCGACGCGATGCCGTCGGCCGAGGCGAGCTCCTCGGCGATCTCCCGCGCCAGCTCGTACGGGTCCGCACCGAGACGCTTGGCGATCTTCATGGCGATGCTGCTGGCCCAGTCACCATGATCGCGGTTCCGTGGACGTTCCAGCACAATGTCGGTGGCGCTGAGAACGAGCGCTTTCTCCGGGCATCGCCGCGCGGCGATCGGCGCGACGACGGCGAGGAGAGCGGCGGCGAGACCCTTTGTCACCCCGGGGACCACCCGCGTAGGAATGCGAGAACCTTTGCGTCAGGCATCTCACAGGCCCGGAGGCAGTCAGCGTCCTGAGTCCGGTACACATTGGCGCTGACTAGATCATTTCCCCCTAGTTCCTCGGCGTAGATGCTGACGCTTCGTCCGCCTGCGTGCTCCGTTCGAGCTAGTCCGTAGGGACGTCCGTTGTAGACAACACGGGTCCAGCCTATTGGCACCCGGTCGAGCAGCGTGGAAAGGGGCTCACTGCAACGCTCGCCGCGCTGTGGTCGAGTGAGAGCATCCGTGTTGCTTCGCTCGCTGGGGCTTCGCCTGCTTTGCGAATTCAGATTCCCGGTTACGTGGCCCGGGCTAGTCACGTTCAATGTGTCCACCGTCCTCACGGCCTCGCCGGACAGCGTAGGGCCGCCCTGTAGACCACCCTAGACGCAGACTGGACCCCAAAGACCAAAAGTTGCGTATGTCGCGTCTGACCTCCCGCACATCAGCGAACTCGACGCGCCCGCCGGATCGACTGGCCCTCCGCTGCGCAGTGCACAAGGCGTCGGTCTCCGACGCGGTGCCGCTCAGATGCTCTGACGAGTCACCACAGGTTCGCTCTGCTGCGGTCGCCCGATGACGGGGCGGGGCGTGCCCAACTCTCGTACCCGCTCGCCGACGGCCTGCGCCACCTTCCTTGTACCGGCTACCGTGGCGTCCCGCACAGCCCGGTGCAGTCTCTCCTGCCCGTGACTGATCGCGTCCGCGGCACGTTGGCTGCTGTGTCGCATCAGTTCCGATGCGGGCATCCACGTCAGCCGCGAACGATCCTTCACCTGAGCGGCGATGCGCTCCCGACGCGCCGCCAACGCCGGGTCCGACAAGCGAGCCAGCGCGTCCGAATCCCTTTGCGCCGTCTCCACATGCTCCGGCCCGGCCGTTCGTTCAGACGCCACAGTCACTACTGAATCCCTGCCATCCTGCTTCAGCGGGATGTACCGCTCGTCGTCAGCCGTGTTCATGATTCCTCCTCTTTCTCCACTGCGGTCTCGGACCGCTTCTCGACTGATTTCAGCCACCGTCCGACGGTCGTCGGATGGACACCGAGCTCGAACGCGATCTGTCGGTTCGACAGACCCCGCTTGCTCAATCGGATCGCCTCTTCAGGCCCGCCCATATCCGCGGGCGCCCGGCTCGGCGTAGATGATGCCGCGTGCGTGTCTTCCGCTGTGACTGCTGTGCTCACTGTTCCGGACGCCAACGCTCGAACCGGCGTACGCTCCAACCTCCCTTCCTGCATCAGGGTCGTGGCCGGGACGACATCGGCATCCTCACCGACGGTCGGCACGGCGCGGCGGTAGCGGCCCAGCTCCACGGTCAAGTGCGTGGCCGCAAGCAGTACGATCGGTGGCACCGATGCCACGAGTGCCGCCACTATGCCGGGCACGGTGTCGTCAGCGGCGACCAGTGCGTGCGTGATGTTCGCCGTGATCGACACCAGCGCCGCCCCGGCCAACAGCAGCCATGGATACCGGGTCGCCGCCCGCCCATACGGTGACAAGGCGACCACCGACATCGTCGCGATGACGATTACCCCGTCCACGATCAACGGCCATACCCACGCGAGCCCCACCGCGGTGCCCGCGCGGGACGCGAGGTCCGCGAGCGCGGTGAACGATAGCCAGAACGCGCCGACTCCCAGCAGCACCGTGCCGATGATCGAGGCACCGACGACCCAGGCACCCATCCGACGCTGCGGCATACCCGTCACAGCGCCGGCACGGAGACGTCGACCGTCGCCGTCGTGCGCACCGGAGTCGCCGTACCCAACTCCACCGTCCGGGCCCGCGACGTCTCCCGTTCAGCGTCGGGGCCGGTGCGGTCAAGCCCGGGCGGGTACCCATCGCCGATGCCCGCATCCGGCAGCTTGTCGAGGATTTCCAGTGCCACGCGACGCACCCGCTCGCCGGTCTCGCGCACCACGTCCACCGGTTCCTTGTCCGCCACCGACTGCGCCCACGTCGCGACGTAGGGAATCGTGTAGTCGCTGGTGTCCATGCCGTGCGCCGCGCCGATCATCATCGCCACCGACTCCGCTTCTACCTCTCGGATGCCTCGATGATGGGTGACGGCCTCAGCCGGGTCGTGCATGCGGACGTGCCCGAGTTCGTGCGCCAGCGTCTTCACCCGCGCTGCATCGTCCATGTCCGCGCGAACTGCGACAACCTTCGTGTCGTAGATCGTCACGCCATTCGCTCCCCAGATGGAAGTCGCATCCACCGCGTCCTGCAACTCGAATCCCTCCGTCGCGACCTGGGCGGCGAGCCCCGCCCACAGCCCGGCCGGCGCCTCTCCTTCGAGCAGCCGCGGCATTGGCCGCTCCGGGATCTCCGACCCGCTGGTCTGCGTCACATCCCACACGTAGGCGGGCTTCACGTTGACGATCCTCGAACGCACCACCTCGCCTGCTGCAGGTTTCTCCCGGGCTTGCAGTCTGCGCCACGACATCGGATCGGAGGGATCTTTCGACGCGAATCGCCCCATCACCGGGGCGTAGATCATGTACCCGGATTGGCCCTTGTCGACCGACCGGTCGAGTTGTTTCCACTGGTTGAACCCCGCTACGTACGTCGGCACCGGCGTCGATACTCGTCCCTGTTCGTATGCGTCGGTGTGCTGGGCGTAGATCAGCAGTGTGTTCCGAAAACTCCGAGATCTGAACCGGGCCGCGAACTCGATTGCCCTCTTCCAATCCTCACCCGTCGTCAGCCCCGCGACGGCAGTCTCGAGCTTCTCCGCCATCTCGTCGAGCTTGGCTTCACGCGCCGCCTGCACCTCGGCCGGTGAACGTCTCATTCGGGCCACTCAGACCACCGCCTTCACGTCCGCACCGACCACGCTCGGATCGGCTATTCGTGAGGACAGGTGCGCGCGTCACACCCCACAAGTCCGTGCTGGAGGTGACCTCGGGAACCTGCTGCTGTCCCGCGAGTAACCATCCCGGGTGCCCGGCACTCCCGAGCCGCCATCGCCCTCTCGCTACTCTCCGCCGCTCATCCTGTTCGCCGTCGCGTGTCCAGATTCCTCCCGAGTTGCGGGCTGGCGCTGTCGCCGCTTCTGCACGGAAAGTCAGGCGGTCACCGCTGACGCGGTGGCAGCACTGGTTGGGCAATCCTGCGGATTGCCTTTCGGCTGCTTGATTGTGCGGGACCATTCCCTTCTGCGCAAGGCACGCAAAAAATCTCCCCGATAGTAGATCTCCTTCCCCTGGCGTGGGGGAGGAGATTTTTTGACTCTTCGGCCTTGCGCATTCATTCCTGGCCCCTTTTCTCGGCATGTGCCGAAAGGCAATGGCAGGGAGGGAACAGCCACACCACCGGGTGTGACGGCCCTCCGGGATTCAGGAAAGGAACCGAAAGCCATGACCATCATCGACACCACCCCGACCCAGGCCGCAGACCTCACCCCCGCCCAGGAGGCCGTGCAAGGACCGGAGGTTCGCCGGATCAGCCCCCACGCCCTCGTCGTGGAGGACAACATCCGCTCACAGGTCGACCTCGACCGGGCATTCGTCAACTCGATCAAGCTCCACGGCGTGATCGTGCCCATCCTCGCTCACCCCGACCAGGACGGAAACATCATCGTCCGCGACGGCCAGCGCCGCACCCTCGCCGCCCGCGAGGCAGACGCCGAGGACGTGCCCGTCTACGTCGTGGACGCCTCCGACGAGAAGCGCATCCGCATCATCCAGCAGTACATCACCAATGAACACCGCGCAGGCCTCACCGACACCGACCGGGCCGAGGCATGGCGGCAGTTGGCGCTGGACGGGATGAGCGTCACCGCGATCGCCAAGCAGACCGGCACCAAGCGCACCACCGTCAAGACCGGTCTTGCCGTCGCCGAAAGCGACATCGCCAAGACCGCCGTCACCCAGCACGCCCTCACCCTCGACCAGGCACTCATACTCACCGAGTTCGAGGACGACCCGGACGCGCTGGCCGAACTCACCAGCATCGCCGCACGCGACCCGGAATCGTTCGACCACTACGCCCAGCGGCACCTGGACGACAAGGCCACCAAGGAGGAAATCGCGGCCCTGCGCGCCCAGTACGAAGCAGACGGATACATCGTCGTGGACTACCCGGCATGGGGCGACGAGGACGTGGCGTTCTTCCATGACCTCCTCACCGCCGACGGCGAGCGCGTCACCGAGGAGAACTACGCCGGGAAGGACGGGCACGCCGTCGCTATCGGGGAGCGGTGGGGGAGCATCGACGTCGCGCACGTCGTTGTGAACTGGCGTGAGCACGGCCTGACCTCCATCCGGCACAGCCAGCCCACCACCCGATCCGGGGCGATGACCGAGGAGGAGAAGGCCGAACGTCGCCGCGTCGTCGCGAACAACAAGGCATGGGTCAGCGCGGAGAAGGTGCGCCGCGCATGGGTGACCAAGTTGCTCGGCCGGAAGCGTCTGCCCTCTCAGGCGCTCGCGTTCGCGGCAACCGTGATCGCGGACAGCCGTTACGAGGTCGCCCGCGCCGCAAACGACGGGCACGACATGGCCGCGACCCTCCTGGGCCTCGACGGTCAGCGCCACTACGGGCAGCCGCACCCCATCGCCGCGATGACCCAGGCCACCCCGACCAAGGCCGGACACGCACTGCTCGCCGTCGCACTCGGCGCTATGGAAGCGGCAACCGACAAGAACAGTTGGCGCAACCCCAACGAGTCCATCCGCCAGTACCTCGACCAGCTCGCCGCATGGGGATACACCCTCTCCGACGTCGAAACCCTCATCACCGACCCCGACAGCGCCACCCCCGGCGAGGACGCTCCGACCCCCACCGAGGAAACGGATGCCGCCGACGAGGAGAGCGGCACGGACGAGGACGAGGCAACCAGTGACGCCGACGACGAGGAGAACGGGCCGGAGGACGTGACCGCGCTCGAGAACCCCGCCGACGACGAGGAGCCGTCCACCGAGACGGACGCCGCCGACGCCACCGAGGCACGCGGCACAGACGAGGACAACGCGACCGACGCTGGGGCCGAGGTCGCAGACGCCGCCTGACCCGCCGTCAATAACCACAGGGGCCGGCCATCGCATCGCCGTCGGTGACCGGCCCCGCTCCCTCTTTCCGTTTCGCGACCTCACAGGAGCAGACATCATGAGCACCCAGATTCTCGACCGCATCACCGCCGACCCCGACCAGCAGGAACGCTACGCACGCATCGCGCTGGCCTGTCTGACCATCCCCGGCGAACCGAACCCGCCCGCCGTCCGTCTCACCGGCACCAACGGCCCCGCCGTCGTCCAGCACACCCTCGATACGCTCCCGCCCGCCATCGCAGAACAGACCGTGATCGACGCCCTCGACAGCGCCGCAGACGGCACCCACCGGGTACTCATCCCCACGGACCCGGAATGGCCCACCGGGCTCGACGACCTCGGCACGGAACGCCCCGTCGCTCTCTGGGCATCCGGAGACCTCGACCTCCTCACCGGCACCCCCGCCCGAGCCGTGACGATCACCGGAGCCAGAGCCGCCACGAGCTACGGCGACCACGCCGCCGCCGAACTCGCCCACGACCTCACCAGTACCGGGCGCAGCATCATCACCGGAGGCGCGTACGGGATCGACGCCGTCGCCACCCGCGCAACCCTCGCCGCATCCGGACACCCCATCGTCGTCCTCGCATCCGGCATCGACCGCCCCTACCCGGCAGGCAACACCGGCCTGCTACATCAGGTCACCGAGCAGGGCCTCGTGCTCACCGAGACCCCGCCGAGTGTTGCACCGACCCGCTCCCGGTTCGTTGCACGCACCCGCATCCTTGCAGCGCTCGCCGCTGCAACCGTGATCGTGGAAGCCGGAGCGCGCTCGGGCGCACCCCAGGTCGCGCACACCGCGCACCGCCTCGCGCGCACCGTGGGAGCAGTGCCCGGCCCGATCACGAGCACCACCAGCACGGGATGCCACCTCCTCATCCAAGCGGGCATCGCCCGCCTCATCACCAGCGCCGACGACCTCGCCCCCACCGTGGACGAGTAACCGCCAGCACCCCCGGACGGCGCCGACCGCGTTACCAAGCCACGGTCGGCACCGCCCGAACCCCTCTCACACCGCACCCTGCGCCCGACCCTCGCCGCCAGCACCATGACCAGCCCACGCACCCAGCACCCGGCGCCAGCTCCGCCTCCGCTCGACCCGAAACCGGCCCCGCGGACCTCCTCCACCACGCTCCGCACCCGCTCTTCTCACAGTCGGATACACGTCTTGCATTTACACGCCGATCGAGCATTATTGCGGCAGAAGCCTCTTCCGCGCCCGCGTCGATGCGACCTCGCCGCCGCTACGCAGCGATCCCGCTCTCGCTCGATAAAACAGCCGACACCGCACGCGCGCCCGCGCCTGAAACTTGCCGAGACATCGACCCGGGCCCGAGAAATCACCACGCGCGCAACTCCACAGCTCGCGCTACGGCCGAACAGGGATCGAGCCTCACCACCACCGGCGCTCACACCGCCGACAACGGCGACCGGAGCCGAAACACCCCGGCACCGCGCCCGCCATACGCGATGGCGAGGCGAACGTGCTCCGCAACACGCACGCGCACAACAGCCCGCACATCACACCCGCAACACGAAGCCCCCGCAGCATGTTGCACACAGCAAAGGCCCCGGCAGCTCCAAGCGTGCTGCACGCCTCGCGCCCGCACATCCGCGACCTGTAACATCCCTGCACGGACCCGATGCACCGCAAGAAGGAAGCCCTAGCGGCACCATGCAACACCCGGTACCATCGACAGCACCCGGCGGGCAATTACATGCTTCAGGATTCAGGACGCACCATCGGTGCGAAGGGGCCCAGCCACCAACAACACAACCGAGCACGAATGTGCTCGACCGTTGAAGGAGGCCCCTGATGTTCCTCATCTCACTCGCCATGCGCCCCGCCGCCGCCGTCTACAACTGGTGCCAGCGGTGGCTCCCCAGCAATCGACTCGTCACGCTCCTACGCACGCGGCGAGGCTACCGTTGGGGCGTGCCCGCCGTGCTCCTCGGCGCCCTGTACTTCGTCGTCGGGATCGGCTGCTACGGTGCTGTCCGCCTCGGACATACCGAATGGCTCTACCTCGGCATGCTCGTCTTCTGGTGGACCGCCCTCAAACTCGCCGTCCACGGCGTGACGGCGACCATCCGTCTCCTCATCGCCCGCGGCCACGAGAACCTCGCCGTCCGCGCCGCCATCCGCAACGAACGCCGCATCGCCGTCGCAGAAGGTCGAACGGCGCCGACCCACACCGTCGCCGAACGCCGCCGCATTACCGGTGACGTAAGGCACACCTTGCTCGCGCAGTGAGAGACACCGGCCGACAGCCCTCCTTAACTCTGACGGCCGCCCAGAGCCATAACTCCGAGTATGCAACTTCTGGGCGGGCCGATACGACCAGACTCGTACTCGATGCCCCATAGTTTGCGCATGAGCACCGCCCCCGAGTGGCGATGGGACTGGTCGTCAGATGGTATCTTCCTTCGGAAACGCTTCAGTCTGAGAACGCGTCGGAGAAGTAGCCCAGCTTCGGGTCGTCCAGAGTGCCGATTACGAGACCTCGATCGAGGAATCGATTGAACTCCTCACAGCTGGTCTCGGGGAGGAGCCCACAGGCGTGACACGCCGCAAGGTTGCAGGAGTCCGGTCCCTGCCCCTTCTCGCCTGCATCCATACACACCGGATCAGTCGAGCACCAGTGAGCGTCCGCCAGTGCAGAGGCAAAAACTTGCCGCAGGTTGTCCGGGCGTGCCATGCGAACAAGTCCGCCCATCGTCCCTTCTGAGTCGCCCGCCGCTGTGTAGATCAGTACGCCGGCCATGTTCCGATCGGCCGAGTCAGAGACGTAGAGACGCTCCCGGAGCGAAGCCGAGCTGTAGCCGCAGGCGAAGATGAACTCGTTGATCAAGAGATGCGACAGCGTATGCAGCAGCACGAACCTTGGGCTAATCGTCCGCCCCTGCAACCCGCGCTGGCTTGCCACTGATCCGTAGTGATCGGTGATCCGCTGGGCGCGTGCCTGAACCTCCGCACGCCCCTCCCAGGCTGCAAGGCGTGTCCCATCGAGTTCGAAGTAGATTCCTTCACCCTTGACCACATAGGCCGGCAGCCAATCCTGTGCAGGGGTCAAGCTGGCACGCCTGAGCATCGCCTTCCCCTCCGTCAGCTTCAGCTCGCCGTCGCGAACTCGCGTAAACCCCCGCAACGCGCGCGTCTCCCGAAGCACATCGATCGACCTCACGCGAGAGAGGTGGCTTGCTAGATCAGCGTGAAGACCGGGGTCGGATGCCGCGAGGAAGTCATCTTTCGGTGTCTCGCGAATCTTCACGTATTCCGGATGCCGCCAGATGTCGTCGCTCGTCAGGCTCTCCGCGTCGACCGGAGTCTCGACTGGCTCCTCCCCGCTGCTCTCGCCGATGCCGAACTGATCTTGGTATGCCGCCAGTAACTCGTCGTCCGAAATGGGAGCGAAGAGTTCGGGCGGGACGTTTCGCTCCAGCAGCTTCCGTAGCTGCCCGCCCGACACCTCATCAAGACTCAACTGAAACACGTTGTTGAAGGTCGTGCTGACAGCAGGGTGTCGGAGCAGCTGATGGACCTCCTCGCTGACGGCTCCCTCACGTCGAGGGAGATAGATCGAGGACTCCACCTTGGGGAAGTAGACGTTTCCAGCAGCGCGCAGGGCGCCTCGAATCGGTTGATCGCAAACACCGTCAAGCTGCGCTAACCAGGGCCGAGCCCCACCGCAGAGATAGGGCTGTTCGGGCGAAACGAGCTGATCGCTGAGATTGGTGTGCTCCTCGCCGTTCTTGTCGAATCGGGCCTCGGTGACCCCTCGAAGCGAGCGCTCCTGCTTGCAGGTATCGCAGGTTACGACCTGCCCTTCGAGCCCGCCGCCTCCGCGTGATACGAGGCGCAAGGTGCCCGTACATGATGGGTTGGCCGATCGATGCACCCACTTGTCAAAGGGAAAGTCATCCAGGTGTCCTCGGGCGCAGATCGCCACGAACGGAACCTGCGACATCTTCGGCTTGTACTTCTTGTCGGCATGCTCCTTGTCCTGGCACTCAACGAGCGTCTTCATCGTGAGCTTGCTGAGTTCCAGACGCTTGCAATAGATGCAGAACGACCATCGGGGGAAGCGCAACACGGGCACGGTAAGTCGGACGTTTCGCAAGTCGCTGCCCTGGCCTGACGGCCTGTAGTCCGGTGGCAGTCGGAACTCGGAGACTTTGAGGCGGGACTCAAGCCGCCAGTCGTGTTCCTGGTACTCCTCCATCGCGAGAGCGCTTTGGTCGACGACCTCGTACCAGTGATCAAGACCAGCAGTGATCACTGAGGTCCCATTCACAAGCACGCTCATGGCCCCCACGCCGAATGGAGTCACTAGCTGCGCTCGGCGCATTGCTCCAGTGCTCATGCTGGCTCCTCCGCGGCCGTGTCCTCGAACAGGTACGCCTGACTGATCTCCAGGCGGCATTCGGCATCGACGTTCCGCATGCTTGTCGGCACATCCCAGATCGTCGCGCGCCTATCGAGATCAGGGAGGGTTCCCGCGAACCGCATGAGCCCCTGCAGCGGATCACCAGTACGGGGGTTGGCGTCCCACTCGGTACGCTCCCAACCACCCCACTGACGGGCGCGATCACGCGCAAAACGATCGAGGACCGGGAGCTCGTCGGGTTCCGCGATTTCTGCTCGCTCACGCAGCAGGCGAATGGCCTCGTCGTAGGCAGTCGAAGGGAACGGGTCGGGTCCGAGTGTCTCGGGAGCGGTCTGCCGAACATAGGCGACCGCGGCAGCGTGAAGCGCTCTGCGAAGGACCGGCATGGCAAATGGAGTGACGGAAGTAGGCTCCACCTGCGCGTAAAGCTGTTGATGGTAGGTGCGGAAACGCTCGTAGTGGCTGCGGTCACGCGGCTTCGCGGCCCCGTAGATGGTGATGACCAGTCCAGGGCTGACTTCCTGCTTCCGGCCGACCCGACCGCTCACCTGGATGTACTGCGCCGTGGTCTTCGGTTGCCCGACGATCGTCATCAGCGCGAGCCGATCGATGTCCACACCTACCTCGATGATGTTCGAGGCGAGACAGATATCGATAGCCTCTTGTCGCTCCTTCCCAGGGGCGTACCTCACCTGGAGCTGTTCGATCGCTTTTGGAATCTCGTCTGACCGCCGCCTCGATGTGAGTTCCATCTGTCGGTGAGGCCACCGTGGCACGATCCCGTCCCGTCGGCGGAGCCCGGTGAGATAGTCGGGAATGTCAGCCTGGAGGAGCGAGACGGTATTCCCGAGTTCCCGGAGCGAGTTGAGGAAGTTGAGGTTGGTCCAGTAGCCGTCCCGGTCCTCTTCCGGGATGTCCACCGCGGCCTGGAGGGTTGCGGCGGCGACGCGGACCTGGACCGTCTGTGTCGAGCCGAGCGATGCGCTCATCACACCGATGTAGCGCCGCCCTGGTTCCGGGGTTCCGTCGGCCGAAGTCGCGGGTTCAGCGAAGAAGGATCGCCCCTCCTCAAGACCGTGCGGCGGAAAGAGCGCGACGGTCTCCCTGCCGAAAAGCCCCTTGATCTGGTCCTCATATCGTCTGACCGTCGCCGTGGAGGCAATGATCTTGGGGAGCACAGGACTCGCGCCGCGGCGATCGGTACAGAGTTCGTCGATCACGGGCTCGTAGATTCCGACCATTGAGCCGAGCGGGCCGGAGATCAAGTGCAGCTCGTCCTGAATGATCAAGCTGGGCGGAGACACCTTTCGCGCGCCACTCCCGTCAAGCCCGAAGAGATTCCTCGCCCTGGGGCGCCACGCCATCATCGCGAACTTGTCGACAGTCCCGATGACAATCGAGGGCCGAGCTTCATAGATATCGTCATCGACAACATGGACCGGCAGACCAGCGCGGCGTGAATACTTGCACTCGCCGTCAATGCAGCGGAGCACGACCCTGCCCGCTGCTTCCTCGTACCCGATCGGTTCCTGTCCACCGCCCTTCTTAGGCTGCGGGCCCATCTGTGCACCGCACCAGGGACACCTCAGCAGAAGGAAAAGGTTCTGCTCGTGAGGTCGTCTACGCAGAGCCCGCAAGTTGTCAAGTGCTTGCTTCCACGTATTCGGCGTTGAGCTGCCACCCAGCCAAATCCCAATTCCAAAGGGAGCAGCACCGAGGGTGTCAGAGTTCTGCTCCCGAATGTCTTCGAGCACGCAGACCAGCGATGCAGCACGGAGGAACTGCTGCGCCGTGAGGAGACGCAGGGTGTATCGCATGAGCGTGTCTGTTCCGGCGTCCTCGGGGTTACGGAGCCGCCGGGAGAGCAAACTGACGGCGGCCGCGCCAAGGTACGCCTCTGTCTTGCCACCACCAGTGGGGAAGAAGATCAGATCGACGTCGCTGCGAGTCTGGCGTTCTGGCTCTACGAGTTCGGGCAGCACTGCAAGTAGGAACGCGATCTGGAATGGACGCCAGTATCCCCGGCCAGTCGGCACGGTGAGTGCGGGGTGCGCTCCCTCGACTCTCCAGCGACCATCGCCGCTCTGCTTGGCCTCGCGCAGCTCGAATCCGGATCGGACCTGCTGGAGCAGCATCGCCTCGTTTGCCCAGCGAAACGCTCGCGCAGCTCGATCGTTCGCTGCCACGAGGCTCCAGCCTGTTCGCATCCGCGTCAGCGCCGCTCGTGCTCGACGCATGTGCTCACTCGCGGCGTCCTGATAGCGCGGAAGCAACTCGGGGATCTCGGCCTCCCGCCGGTCGATCCACTTCTCGTACTGACTGAGGACAAGCTCCACTTGGGCGGCGCCGTCCTCGCTACCGCTTGCCAGGGCCGCCATACTGACAGCCACCGGCTGCCGCTTGCCATCGGCATCGAAGGCAGGATTCCCGTTGTCGTCAGACAGGTACACGTTCGGTGAGAGGCTGACGACCTCATATGCAGGCAGAGCCGCGGCCTGCACGAACGGCACAACTCCATCGGCGTTGACTGCCCCCCATTCGGCTGCACAGCCATGCCCGATCGCATAGGTGCGCTGGTTCCGGTAGAGGAGGTCAAGTGATCGCTCCTCCTCGTCCCGGTCGGGCAGCTCGACCTCCGGATAGGGGACGATGTCAGCGTCGCCGACAGTCGACACCTTGAAGCCAACCTGAAAGACCGCCGCAGACGGGCCGGAACCAGGGGCATCGTTGACGACTGCGAGGGTCACGATCCTGAGAGCCGGGTCGTCAGCCCCGGGGACCGGACGACTGAACACTCGCACCGCAAGAGGGACAACGCCTTCGCCGCTCAGGAGCACGACGTCGATAACTTTGAGCCGATTCGTCTCCCGCAGAACCGTACGACCCGAGATCGTGCCGACCGCCTCGAAGGGGCGTCTGACCCACCAATCGACTGGTTTGGCGACACCTGGGATGTGCACGGTCAGCTTCTCGTATCTCGCGCCGACTACCTCAACTGTGAGGGTTCCCGAGTCAGCCATGCGAGTCTCAAACGAGACGGCCATCGCCGACGGCTTGAACGTGTTGGCATCCGTGAGATCGAAGTCATCCGAGTCAGCGACATCGTGACGGACGTGGCCCTGAATCTCGACAGGCGGCCCAATCTGGTCGTCTTCGGAGAGCGCGATACCGGTGATTCCGTCGAGGGCGTCGGAAACCTCCTCGACGGCGCTTTCCACCGGCGAGCCGCCGACGGTGGCGCCCGCGAATAAGACTCCGACGCCGTAGCGCTTGAGCGGGGTGCCGCTCGTGAGAATCTCCTGGCCGCTGTCCGCATCGTGGAACTGGCCCCGGGATGCCTCCGTCGTCTCGAAATGCACGACTCCAGCGTTAATCGTCAGCGGCTGCCCCCGCACGGGATCACCGTCGAGAGGCCCGAAGAGCTCGCGCCGTAGGGCCGCCTCAACGGTCTCACGGGCTTCGATTCCGCTCATGCCTCTCCTCCAACCAGTCGCCGTAGCGTCTTCGTTTCTACCAGGGCGGTCAGGCGATCCGTCGCGCGTGTCAGCCCGACGTAGACGAGGGCATCGAAGTGCGGCCCACCGGAGTCATCAAGGTCAGTGACGATGACGGCCGGCGCGTCCAGTCCCTTGAACGAGTGGATGGTGCCGTAGCGGAGCCGCCCCTTGATCGGCTTCGAACCGTCTGCGGGACTCAGCACTTGACGAAGCCAGGGCTCAGATGTGCTCGCAGCGACAGAACTATCGCCAAGCGGGCTGAGCACGACGATCTCTGTCAGATCGAAGCCTTCGTCACGCAGATCGCCTACGACCTTCCGCAATATGGCGGCCTGGTCCTCGCCGCGGACGTACTTGATGATCGTCGGATCGATACCGTCGTCGGTTCGGCGGAACTCTCTGAACCCCGGCGTCAAGTGACCGAGGAGATTCACCTGATATCCGATGCGGGGCAGGTTCCGACAGTTCTCGGACAGCCGGAACGACGCCAGATGCGGCGATCGGGCGCGAAGTACCTCGCGTGCCCCCTCGCTGCCATAGATCGCCTGGCGTTCAAAGTCACCGAACATGAGAACGCGACCGTCGCGCAGCCCGCCCTTGACGAGCAGATCGAGCAAGTCGAGGTAGGTGCCAGTCGCGATGTCCTGAATCTCATCGACGATGAGGAAGTCCCCGACCTCCTCCGCACTCCGCTCAGCAAGGCCCTCAAGGGCCTTCTCGGGCAGCACTCGCTCCCAGAAGTCGCTATCGGCGTCTGCCGGCGGGCCGCTCATGCCGGCGAGTCGCAACATCTCCTGGTGCAATGTGCCCACGCGGAGCCCCACGACATCCATGAGCTTCTCGCGGAGACTACGCCCAAGTAGGCGGTTGAAACACAGAAGTCGACCTGCTCGCCCCTGAGCGACCTCCCGCTGAGCCGACTCAGCGGCGAGGAAGGTCTTGCCTGTGCCGGCGGGGCCTGTGAACAAGACGCCTCTGTTGTCGGCGGCTGAGTCCAGTGCGCGGTACTGCTCCTCGACGAACTGTGCGAGCTGACCCTCTCGCGCTTGTCGGCGGTCCCCAGCAGTCATCACAACCTCGAACCGCGGACGAAGCGTAGCCACGATCCGTTCAGTGGTGGCCCGGTCCGGGCCATATCCACCAAACCCGAAGTACTTGATCATCGAGGCGAGGTGCTGCGCTCCCTCTCTCATGACTCGTTCAACCGCTTGAGCTGTGGTCGGGAGGTCGCTCGAATCAAGCACCTGCCACGAGTGCCACTCAGGTGAGTCGGGCAGCGTCGCTCGCGCACGCACTCCCGTGAACCACACCGCGTGCAGGACCGGGACGTCCCGCAGCTCGACCCGTTTGCTCCGGAGGTAGCCCCGGATGCTGTGCATCGCCTCCTGCGCCTGCTGAAAAGGTCCTCGCACGGTCGGAGGGTCCTGACCGAGGCGCCAGGTGCCATCGGAGCTACGCGCGACCGACAGGTGCGACTTCACCTCTACCACCAGCAGGCCAGCGTCGGGCGCGACGACGACGAAGTCCGCCTCTCCTTCGACCTGTCGCTCATGCTGCGCGATCCCAAGTGAGTGCAGCACAGTCCAGTGTTCAGTCCCAGCTGCGTCCCGCAGTGCCACAAAGACGGCCTTCTCGCCTGGAGGCGCGGACTCGGTGCAGTAGGCCGGGATCATTCGAGCCATTGAGCACCCTCGTCGGCAAAGGGCACGCGAGCGTCGTAGCGGGCGACCAGTTCCGTAAATGGCGCGATCGCAAGGACGCGGGTGACGAACATGCCCCGAAAGCCTGGCTCAGCAATGTCGAGAGTCATATGACCGACGCGCTCGAGCTCGTGAAGGTCCGCGGCATCCGCCGCTGCTTCCAGCCGGTCACGCAGCTCCCGGGTGGCTCGATGCACCTCATGTCTTAGCAATGAGGCGTGCCCGAAGTGCGGCTGGATCGGTAGCCCCAGCCATCCGAGGAGCCGCTCGAAATCGCCATCACTCTGCGGACGGATAACGTGCGGCGATGCCCAGGCGCGAACCTGGCCGGCCGCGCGAACACCGAGTGCACGCAAGGCGCGTTCGGAGTCGCGGATGCCTCTCGCCCTAAGTTGCTCAATCAGTGCAGACTTCCAGGACGCCTGCGACTCCTGGGTTGCTGACGCGCGAGGGCCGATTCGCGTATATGCTCGCGCATGGAGGGACTCCCGCTCAGCCTCACCTTCACGCAGAAGCAGGTACGTGCCCGGAGCGACCGCGGACACCTCCGAATAGCCGACGCGCTCGCCAGGCGGCTGTGTCGGATCAAGCGCACGGATGCGCTCACCATCGTCATCAAGCCAGATTGCGCGATTCCCCGAAAGAAGAATCTTGCGCGCTTCCACCTCGTCCGCGTGCGGCGCACGGTCCTCACTCACCCGGCTCCCCCAGACCGGCTGCGGAAGGAGGTCCTCCTCCTGGATCGGCTCGGTCTCCGACATCGCAGGCTCCGGCGGCGCAGGCAGCGCATCGCCGACCTCGACGATGCGCGCGGCGACCTGGATACCGCCTTCGGCGTACTGTGCGATCGCCGACCTTGGGACGTTTCGATCGCCGAACCACGCCGGAAGGATAAACGTCACTTCCAGCGTGCGGGGCGCAGTGACCGCCGTCGGTTTGAAGAATCGCGGGGGACCCACGAAGTAGGCGATGTCCTCGGAAACATCGGCGCGCTCAAGATCGCCGAGCGTGAGAACTCGTGCCCCAAGCGAGCCGAGCCATTCGCCCAGGGCTTCTCGCGATCGACTGCTCGCAGTCACGACAATTGCCGAGTCCACTCCGACCTCAGTCAGCGACTCAAGCAGTACGGCGCCTACGAGTGGGTCGCGGGTGCAGAGTGCCGCCGCGGCGTCAGCGATCTCTCGCAGGAGCGCATCTTCGTCGACGGCTCCGATCAGCTGCCGAGCCTGACGACCCACCTCGCCCGCAGCAGCCGTGAGCTGAGCATTGCGCTCTATCGGCATCGGGTCGGTGATGAGGCGCCAGCGCAGTGCTTTCGCGGCACCGGCAAGATGATCCCAGACGCCGGGCCCATCCCGCTGGATCAGTCGGAAAAGGCCGCGGGTGGCCGAATCGAACCTTGCACCGAGTTCGTCCCGAACAGCAATGATCTCGACGCCATGCCGCACCAGCGAAGCCGAGGCTGTATATCGCTGATCGAGTCCGATGATCCGCGACGTCATAGTGCCACCGTGAATCCGAGTGCCTCGACACCGGCAGGAGGAGCCCAACCGAGCTGTGTCGACAGCGCAATCGGCTCTCCGCGCGAGTTTCTGAGCTGCACGACCTGTTCCGCTGCACTCTCGTCAGCAACGGATCGATCGAAGACGCACACGACGATCGGGCTTAGGACGTCATTGAGATATCTGATCGCACCTTGGCCGTCCAGAATCGTGAGGGATACGTCATCCGAAAGCGGAAGCTGGTCAGCAAGGCCCGAAGACGAGTAGATGCGCGAGAACCAAGTTGCCGATTTCTCGGTCCTCGGCAGAAGCAGGGTAGCCAGCGAGTCGCCATCGGGATCATCACCCCGGGCAAGAACAGCTTCGAGGTCGTCGCTGATCCAGCTTTTCGTGCCCACGATTGCGAGGTCCGCCGCAGGAGCGACAAGACGCCGCGCCCAGTTTCGGTCAACACCTGTCATCCGACCGATGCTCCCGATGCGCGGTCGCGGCATCCGCTCGGCCGGGTCGCCCTCGGCAGTGGCCGCGACTGCTTCCAGCATGTCGACGACCCACTGCCCTGCGAGTGTGACATCAACGCGCAGCTTGTCTCGCACGACCTTCTCGGACAACCCCTGGAACCTACCTGAAATCACGTGGTTCGCGTTGACGGCACGATAGTTGCCCTGCGGCAGTGCCGCGCGCAGAACCGTCAACGGATCAGTCGCCACCTGAGTGGGCGGCCTTCCGAGAGTCCAACCGGAACCAATGAGCGCCGCTGCATACTCGCGACTCGGAACCGAGATTGCAATGATCAGCTGTCGACCTCTGAAATCATCAACCTTCCGCGCAAGCCGCGTTCCCAACGCGAGGATGGGACCAATCCAAGACGAGCAAACCGAGGCGGAGTCAGGGTTTTCAGCAAGACTGAGGAGCACGTTCGGCCCAGGCCGACTCTCCGCCTTACTCATCGTTTCCTCCCCCCTCCACTGTAGGGATGACGGCCGACATTGGACGCAGGCAGCGGCTGAGCTGACTACGCTGTGACCGTCTGGGTAGCGCTCGCCGACGTGGTTAGCGCAGTCGAGGTGGCCGCCGCGAGCGAACGAGCCACGGGCGGTGGCACAGCGTTCGAGACCTGCTCCACCTGCTGTGAGAGAGTGCCTTCGAGGACGAATGACCTCGGGAAGCCCTGCAGGAGCATCGCCTCATAGATGCTGAGCCGACGCGCTCCGTCCGGATGAACATGAATCTCGCGATGTCCGTAGGCGACCGTGGGACTTGGCTTGTCCCACGACAGGCGTCGGAAGCTCCTAGTGGGCGCGGGCGCAGCGGTCTCGCCCTTGAATCTCTTGGACCGCGGAGTCATCGTCCAATGGTTCGGATGTGTCGGGATGTCGTCCGCTGAGAGGCTTCGCGAGAAGAAAACTGGCTGAGGCAGGTGACCAATTGCGCCGCGCACGGTCAAGTCGACTCCCTCGCGGGAGATTGTCTTCGGCTTGAAGGCGCTAGCGGCTGCCTCGTTCTTGAATCCTGAAATGATCACACGGTTCCGTGTCTGGGGCACGCCGTAGTCGAGGGCCGAGTGGTCGGCGACACCCGCCGTGAGTTCCAACTCTTTGAGGCGAGCCAGGATCCCACGGAATGTCACCGAGTGCTTCGCATCGCGGATGCCCATGACGTTCTCGAAGAGCACGAACTGCACGTCGTAGCGTGTTTGCAGCGCCTGAACGATCTCAAGGTAGAAGGTTGGCATTTGATTTCGGGGGTCATCAGCGCGAGAGTTCGAGTTCGCGCGTGAGAATCCCTGACACGGGGGCCCGCCGATGATTCCGATGGCCTCGCCATCCGTCAGCGCCTTCGCGATCTCATCCAAGACGGCGAGGCTGCCGGACGCCTCGTTCCGGATCGTGATGTCCGCCGCAACTGACATGGTCGCTGGGAAGTTGCGCTTATGCGTCTGCACCGCGGCCACCATCCGATCGACAGCAAAGGCGATTTCGTAGCCCTCCAGATGGAAGCCAAGATCAAGTCCTCCTGCACCCGAGAAGAGGCTCACGATGCGGGGCAAGACCATCGGGCGCTCCTTCGGCTACGCAGGCACCCGACTGGGCCTTTCCGGCCTAGCGTACCGGCATCGCCGACTCAGATCAGACCGCTGTCGGCGTGTCGTGAGGCTCCTTCTGCTTGTGTCGGCTATTGCTTCCTCGCCCCCTACCAGAGCGCGCCGGAATGGTCCGGATGGGGCAGCTTAACGCGAACAGACGGAACGGGGCTGTTCGGACTGTCCGGTGGAAGCCAGGGCGCTAGCGGCAGGAAAGCTGTGGTGAATTTCGATTCCTGCGCGCTTCCCTACTCGACCAGTCGGACACTCCGAGGAGCACCTCCGATCAGTTCCCCGATTCACCTTCCGCATGAAGACCTCGTCGGGCCCTCTCCCCGGCCGCCGCCTCAAGGGGCCCTCGAAGGGATCGGGTCACGTACCTGTCTTGTGTGACGGTGTCGATGCGTGTGCTCAGTGCGGGGGAGGGGTATCGGTATCTCCTCAAGAGCATCGCGGCCGGTGACACCGGGCGGGACCTTGCGACGTCACTGACCCGCTATTACGCGGAGGCGGGAACCCCGCCGGGATTCTGGCTTGGTACTGGTTTGACCGGTCTCGAGGATGCGGCCGTCGCGGACGGTGAGGTGGTGACGGAGGCCCAGCTTCGTCATCTGCTGGGACGGGGTGAGCATCCGACGACGGGTGAGCAGCTCGGGCGGGCGTACTTCGCGTTCAAGCCGTTGCGGGAGCGGGTGAAGATCCGCACTGGCAGGTTGTCCGAGGATCTGAACGCTGAGAAGCGGGAAGCCGCGGTGGAGAACATCGTCCGTGAGGAGAAGGAACGCAAGCGCCCGCGCACCGTCGCCGGGTATGACTACACCTTCTCCGTCCCGAAATCGGTCTCCGTACTCTGGGCCGTTGCAGACGGCGGCACACAGGCACTGATCGGACAGGCCCATCACGCGGCAATCCGGGAAGTCATCGATCTGATCGAGCGTGACGTCGCGGCGAGCAGGACAGGCACGAACGGTGTCGCGCAGGTCGACGTGCGGGGCGCGGTGGCGACCGCGTTCGATCACTTCGATTCCCGCGCGGGCGACCCTCAGCTGCACACGCATGTCGTGATCGCGAACCGGGTGCAGGCAGCGGACGGGAAGTGGCGGACGCTGGATGGCCGGCCCATGCACGCGGCCGTGGTCGCGTTGTCTGAGCACTACAACGCGGTGCTCGCCGACCACCTCACCCGTGTCCTCGGGCTGGGGTGGGAAGCTCGCGATCGCGGCCGGGACCGCAACCCCTCGTGGGAGATCACCGGGGTGGGCGACGCGTTGATCGATGAGTTCTCGTCCCGGTCGGCCGCGATCGACACGGAGAAGAACCGGCTCATCGACGAGTACGTCACGCGTCACGGGAAGTACCCGTCAGAGACGACGATCATCCGGTTGCGCCAGCAGGCGACCCTCGCCACCCGTCCCGCGAAAGAAGTCCGCTCCCTCGCTGACCTGACCGAGGAATGGCGTGGACGGGCGACCCACGTGCTGGACGAGGAATGCACCACGTGGGCGACGCATCTTCTCGAATCCGGCACCGCCCGGGGAACCCTGCGCGCAGATGATCTTCCGCTGGACCAGGCCACCGCGATCGGTGAAGTCGTCGTCGCGCAAGTCGGGGTGAAGCGGTCGACGTGGCGGCGCTGGAATCTGCATGCCGAGGCATCCCGGCAGACGATGGGACTGCGCTTCGCGTCCACCACCGACCGGGAAACGATCATCGGCATGATCGTCGACGCCGCCGAGACTGCGTCGCTGCGGCTGACCCCGCCTGAGCTCGTCGTCCCGCCAGCGGAGTTCACTCGTCCGGACGGGTCGAGCATGTTCCGTCCGAAGCATCACACGGTCTTCTCCTCGACCCGCATCCTGGAAGCCGAAGACACCCTCCTCGCACTCTCACAGGCCACGAACGCCCCCGCCGTGCCGCTGCGCACCGTAAGCGCAGTCGTCTCCCGGCGAGACGCCCGAGGCATCCGGCTGTCGGTGGAGCAGCAGGCCGCGGTGGAGAAGATCGCCGTCTCCGGGCGGAGCATCGACGTGCTCGTCGGCCCTGCCGGAACCGGGAAGACCACGACCCTCGGAGCGCTGCGCCGCGCATGGGAGAAGAAGCACGGCGCCGGCACCGTCATCGGACTTGCCCCCTCGGCCGCTGCGGCGGAAGTGCTTGCAGAGGACCTGGGCATCGAAACCGACAACACTGCGAAGTGGCTTCATGAACATGACCACGGCCGATGGGACCTGCAGCCCGGCCAGCTGGTCATCATTGACGAGTCCTCCCTCGCTGGCACCCTCGCCCTGGAACGCATCGCCACCCACGCCGCCGAGGCCGGCGCGAAGGTCGTCCTCGTCGGGGACTGGGCGCAGCTGACCGCGGTCGATGCCGGTGGGGCATTCGGGTTGCTCGTCCGGGACCGCGGTGATGCCCCCGAGCTGGCCGACGTGCGCCGATTCCACGCCGAGTGGGAGAAGACGGCGTCCCTGCACCTCCGCCTGGGCCGGACCGACGTGATCGACACCTACGACGATCAGGGTCGGATCGTCGGCGGTGACTTTGAAGACATCCTCGACGCCGCCTACCGGTCCTGGTACATGGACATCGCCGACGGCAAGAGCAGCCTCCTGATCGCGGAGACCAACGAGACCGTCACCGAGCTGAACAGCCGCGCCCGCGACGACCGCATCCTCGACGGCCACGTCTCACCCGACGGCATCCGTCTGCGAGACGGCACCCGCGCCGGGACAGGAGACATCATCATCACCAGGAAGAACGACCGGCGCCTGACCACCGGCGGAGGGGCGTGGGTGAAGAACGGCGACCGGTGGCGCGTCGCCGAACACCACGACGACGGTTCCCTCACCATCGCACGTGCCGACGCCCGCCACGCCACCACCGTCGTGCTCCCCGCTGGCTACGTGGCAGACAACGTCGACCTCGGATATGCGGTCACTGCCCACCGCGCACAGGGCGCAACCGTGGACACTGCGCACGCGATCGTGCACTCGTCTTCAATGACGCGGGAGAACTTCTACGTCGCGATGACCCGCGGCCGGGCGTCCAACACCGCCTACGTCGCCATCGACCAGGCCCACCTTGAAGAACACCAGCTCCCCGACACCGAGCCCACCGCCCACTCGATCCTCTACGGGGTCTTGCAGCATGAAGGGGCGGAGAGGTCCGCGCACGAGACGATCGAGGCCGAGCAGCAAGCCTGGTCCTCGATCGCGCACCTCGCCGATCAGTACGAGACCGTCGCGCAGGAAGCCCAGGCGGAGCACATCACGGAACTGTTTGCGCGAGCGGGCCTTGACCACGGCCTCGTCGACGAGCTGACAGAGTCGGAAACGTTCGGGTCCATCGTCGCCACGCTGCGCCGGGCAGAGGCCGCCGGGCACCGACCGGAACGGCTGATCGACCGCGCACTGAAGGCCGGGCCGCTCACTGACGCCGATGACCCGGCGAGCCTGCTGCGCCACCGCGTGCAGCAACTCGCCACGCGCACCAGCCCCGGACGCGGGCGCGGCACCCGGCGACGGTTCATCGCCGGGTTCATCCCCGAAGCATCCGGCAGCATGCCCGAGGACATGACCCGCGCGCTGACCGAACTACGATCGCTCATCGAACAGCGCGCCCAAGCCCTCGCGGACGACGCCCTCACGGAGAAGCCTCCCTGGCTGAAGGCGCTCGGCCCCGAACCTCGTCCCGATTCAGCTGCGAGAGAGCCGTGGGGGACGGTATTGCGCATGGTCGTCGCCTATCGGGAACGCTACGGGATCACCGACCACACCCCGCTCGGGGCGAAACCGGATGCCACGCAGCAGCGCCTCGATCACGAACGCATCGACGGCTTCCTTACCAGCCTCCGCCGCCGTGGCACGCCTCCGGCCACGCCCGAGGTCACGCGAGAGGGAATCGGACGGTGAGCGTTCCGTCAGGACGTGGCGTCGTAGGCGGCGACGATGGCCGCCGAGACACGTCCCCGATCGCTCACCGTGTATCCGTGATCCCGTGCCCATTCCCGGATCGCCCCCAAGTTCCGAGCCTGCGCGACAGAAGATGCCGGGCGCCCGGCTGGGCGACGCCCCGTCAGGCGTGCGGCCGTCAGGTACGGGGTGAGCACCTGCCGAAGTTCATCCGCGTGTGCCGTCGACAGGTCGATCTCATACGTGCGGCCATCCAGCCCGAAGGTGATGCTCTCACCGGTCCCGTCGAGCTCGGCGCCATCAAGGTCATCAACGAGCTGAACACCATTTTGCGTGCCATGCGTTGATCGTGACACACCACAAGGGCGTCGCATCTCTGCGACGCCCCGGCACCTCACCCCAGTGGGTTCCTATCCATATGCGGTCATCTGCCCAGTGGCTCCGGGCGGGCGTCGATGCTGTGACCAGTCACCCCGGCGGTGACCGTCGGCGACGCTGGGCCCAGCTGCCGGGCACGCTCCGATGGTGTCGCCGCCTCGGCCGCGCCAGCGATACTGCGGGTCAAGCCCACGTGTCCCAGCGAGTGATTCCACGACAGGTGATATGCGCCGCTGCGGAACTCCCTATCCCACGTCCCGACCGGTGGCGCCTTGTAGACGTGACCGTTCGCGGCTGCAGCCTGCTCCGTCTCATCTCCAAAGTCCCACTGCGCCAAATGCGCGATCGCTGCCTCCGGACCGCGCTCTTCAAGAACCGAGAGCGCGGCGTCCGCGTCCTCGCCCTGCAAAAACACCACCGACGCCCACGGCCCTTCCTGCTCACCGAACCGCCCGGTGAACACCTCCGGCTCTTCGAGCTCGAACGACGCCATCGCCAGCTCGTCCTCATTCAGATACGCCTGCTCATAGACCCACTCCGGGTAGGCGTCATCCGGCGGGCACATGCCCGAGCGGTATCTCTCGCCTGCCTTAGAGAGGAACCCCGCCAGCACCCCGACCATTCGCGACGCCGACACATCCATCCCGACACCCGCATACAGATCCGTACCTCGATAGACATGCTCGCCGGCACGCACCTCGTACAAGAACTGCATCCGACTCCCGCCGGCCTCCTCGGGCGCGCGGCCTGTCTTCTCGACCCGCAGCGACATGCCGCCGACCACCGTCGATGCCTTACGATCCAACTCCGAAGCCATGACCAGTCCTCGCATCTATCTATCCGCTCACTTGCGTAAAGAGGTACGAGACGACCACCCCACGCAGGGCTGACGACTCCTCTCACGCTCGTGGCCGGGTCAACCTCGCTGAACCGGACGGTGCCACGGTAGAATTGGGGCATGACGGTGGCTGAGGTGATCCAAGCCGCGATGGCGCTCACGCCCGAGGAGCGATCGCGGGTCGCCGACGTCCTCTACGACGCCGACGCCCCCGACCAGGCGGTCATCGACGCAGCCTGGGCATCCGTCGCTTCACGCAGGGCTGACGAACTCGAGAACGGCACGGTCACGATGCTCTCTCGCGAGGAAGCGAACGCCTACCTCGACGCCCGCGCTGCCGAGAGAAGCGTTTGACGCTCCGCGTCGGGTTTCACCCCGATGCCGTGCGTGAGCTGGACGACGCGATCCAGTGGTACGACCAGGGTGGACAGCACCGCGGCGCGAGGTTCCGCACCGACGTCGACCGGGTCATCGATCGTCTCCTCGAATGGCCGGAGTCAGCCGAGACCATCCTCGACACGCCGGCTGGCCGTGTCTTTCGCCATGCCAAGGTTCCTCACTCGCACTACCGCCTCGTCTACTACCTCACCGACGAGGCCCTGAAGATCGTCGCCATTGCCCACGAACGGCGCATGCCGCTGTACTGGAGCGGAAGAGACTGACACGCCGACGGCGACCGCAACTACCCTGAAAGCATGGCGACGATCTTCCTCACCGTGCGGGTCGCGCTCGATGACGTGGATGAGGCGCTCCGCGTTGCGAGCGGCCTCGGATACGAGGCGCGTCCGATCGGCGGCAGGCGCCGCAGCACTCTCGTGCTGGTCGAGACGATGACCATCGACGACGCAACGGACGAAGGCGCCGCCGAACAGCGGGTGCGTCACCGTGTCGCTACGGCGTTGACAGAACACGGCCTCCAATACGACCTGATCGGTAGCGGGACGGACGCATCGAGCATTACGAAGTCGCTCTTCACGATCAGGCCCATCGGCGCCACCGACGAGACCGACTCGCTCGAGATCCGCGCCGACAACCGAGCCGAGTTCGAGCAGCGCCTGGCCGCCGTGCGTTCGCTGTTCAGCGGGGAATCGTGGCCGAGTCAGGACCTCGTCGGATACGAGGTCACCGTCGATGGCCTCGCCGCCGGTGATCCCGACGTGCAGCACCTGCCCTTCCTCCCGAAACGGCGATAGATCCGCGACGGGCACGTGCAGACGCCAGCTGGGACGAGTACAATTTGTACTGTGTCACGACCCGTTTCGGCGAGTGCAACAAGCCTTTTGGTACGAGTGGCACGCAGGTGGCACGGCCGGTCTGCGGAGACGCAGAGACCGCGAGATCACGTGCTTCCCGACGAGAACCGGGAGTACTGGCCCAGAGAGGAGGGGTCGCTGCGCACGGTGACTTCGGGCTTACGCAGCCCGCTGACGTTGTGACAGCGACCCCTTCTCTTGCGGCCTATCGCTAATCACCAACAGATCGGGGAACCGCGATGACAGGAACTGACGACGGCGTTGCCACGACGCGTTCACCCGAGGTAGCGGTGATCGGGGGCGGGATCGTCGGTCTGTCGACGGCGTACGCGCTGCGGGAGCAGGGCGTGTCGGTGCGCTTGTACGAGGCTGGTGTGCCCGGGACGGGTCAATCCGCAGGCGAGTCGCGGATCTTCCGGCATGCCCACGACGACCCGCGACTCGTCGCCTTCGCGCGCGAAAGCCGCGGCATATGGGATGAGTGGGCCGAACACTTCGACGTCGAGCTGGTCTCATCAGACGGTGTCCTGGCGATCGGAGACAGCGCCCTGGCGCGGCTGCGGGTGCTCGACCAGGTCGGCGGCGTGGAAGCGCGCGAGATCGACGCGGCCGAGGTCGCCCAGCGGATGCCGCTGCTCGCTGGGTACTCGGGGCCAGCGGTGCTCGACGAGTCGGGCGGCGCGATCCGCACCCGAGCCGCGATCAAGGCACTCACGGGTGCCCTCGCCGATGCGGTCACCACCGGTGAGGTCATCTCCATCGATCCCCGCGCCGACGGGACGGTCGAGGTGCGCAGCGTCACCGACCGGGCTGTCTACTCCAAGGTGGTCGTGTGCGCCGGCCGCGAAACCGCCCGCCTGGCACGCAGCGTCGGCCTGTCGCTGCCGGTTCGCCTTGCCGCACACGTCAGGCTGACCTTCGACGTGAAAGCCGCCGCCCCGGCACGAGTCGCGTGCCTGCAGGACGGCAGCGGCGTCTTCGGCGAAGTCGGCGTCTACGCGACGCCGCTACCGGGTAACAGAAACTATTCGGTCGGACTCAGCGACACCGTCGGCGTCCGCGACGACGGAACTTTCATCGACCCGGCGGCGATTCGATCGCTGGACGAACGCGCACGCGAATACGTCACACGGGCGCTGCCCGGTCTCCACCCAGAGCCGCGCGACTTCCTTCACTGCTGGGTGACCGACCTCCCGTGGAGTGAGGACGGCGTGGCCGTGTGGGAGGCAGACTCTGTCCTGTTTGTGGCTGGTCACAATCTGTTCAAGCAGGCACCTGCGCTGGGTCGCGCTCTTGCCCAGGCTGCGACCGGCGGCGGTGTCCGCGCCGAGCTCACGCCCGAAGCGCGCCTCGGCGAGGCCCAGAGCTAGGGCGTGTCCCCCCAATCGCGGGGGACCCGCGATTCTGGCCGGCAAACTGTTCAGCGAACCCACGATCGAGAAGGTGGACGTCCTGGGCCTCTAAGCTCCCCGCCTGAGACTACGACCTCGTCGAGTGTGTCGCTGTGCGATGTTCAGATCGCACAGCGACACACTCGTCACAATGGGGTCACGTTGGTGGCTGCCTGCAGTGCGGCGGCAAGGTAGCCCGCGGAAGCACCGACGCCCTTGTCCGCGACGTAGGCGGGCGTACCACCTGCAACCACGGTCCCGCCGGCGTCGCCCGCGCCGGGTCCAAGATCGATCACGTGATCGGCCACCGCGACAACGCGCATGTCCAGCTCCGCGGCGACGAGCGTGTTGCGCGCATCGAGCAGCGGTTCGTCCTGGCTTGTAGGAGCACCGGTTTCGCGGCTCGCATGCACGCTCGCCGAGGACGCGGTGTACCCGGCCTCACAGCGTGGCTGGGCGGGCGCGCTGGGTGCTGCTCGTAGACTAACTGGGTGGAGCTCGGGCAGAAACAGCAAGTGCGCTGGGTGCGCAGCCTGCTCGTCGCTGCCCTGACGGCGTGCTCGGCGGGCGCCGCGCACGTCGCCGGTGGCGGGCATCGCGCACCGGTGCTGCTCCTCATCTGCCTGGCGGTGATCGGCACGCCGATCATGCACGCGGTGAGCAGGCGACGCTGGAGTTTCGCGCAGCTCGTCGGCGTCATGGCAGTCGCGCAGCTCGCGCTGCACGCGGCGATGTCGACGCTCATGCCCGCCTCGATGACGATGCCGCACCACGCGAGCGCCGCCGACGTCAGCGCCGACGGCACGAGCGCGACGATGGCCGCGAGCCATATCGGCATGACATGGCTGTTCGCCGCGCTCCTCGCGTACGGCGAGAGGGCGCTCGCCTGGACGATCCGCGTCCTCGTACCGCAGATTCAGCTCGCGCCGTTCGGTGAATTTCCGACGGCCTGCACGGTGTTCGACGACATTCGTGCGCCCCGCCTGGTGACGCTGCACGCCCCGCGGGCCAGCCGCGCCCCACCGGTGAGTTTCGTTCTCTCGCACTGATCCTCGGATCTTTTCCCTCTCTCACGGGCCTGGCCATCAGGGCTGTCGACATGCGCCTCACGGCTGTCGACCGAGCGTCCGCATCGTGCCGGTGCGGTGCCCCCTGGTGTCAGGGGGGCCTGACGAGCGCACGACGGCATGAACCGCCCGTGGCCGCGCGCCATGTCGGCGTCACCCCCGTCGCGCATCGAGCGGCCCGGGCGCCCCGCGCGTCCTGCGTTGCCCGGCAGCCGTGAAATCGCCGCAGCGTTCGTCGCATCCATCGGCGACGCCACCGATGCCCCTGGCCGTGAGAGCCGCCGCGACGCCACGTCGCACCCAGAACGAAAGACCTCACCATGAGCATCACCATCACGTCCGCCACCCGCCGCACCCGCCGTCTGACGGCCGTCGCCCTCCTGACGCTCGCCGCGCCGGCAGCGCTCACCGCCTGCTCGTCGGAAGATTCAGGCACCTCGGGCGACTCCAAGAGCGCCGCATCGTCGGCGCCGGCCACGTCGACGTCAGCCACGTCGAGCGCCGACGCCACGATGGCGTCGCGCATCAGGCCGTCAGACACCTGGGCGAAGGCCGCCGATTCGGGCATGAGCGCCGCGTTCGGCACGCTGAAGAACACCGGGACGAAGCCCATCGTCGTCACCGGCGCTCGCGGTGACGCCGGGCCGGTGCAGTTGCACGTCACGCAGAAGACCGCGACGGGCATGGAGATGAAGGAGACGAAGTCCTTCACGGTGCCCGCCGGCGGCTCGCTCGAACTCAAGCCGGGCAGCAGCCACCTCATGTTCATGAATCTCTCGCACGCGCTCAAGGCAGGCGAGACGCAGAAGCTGACCGTGACGTTCGAGGACGGCTCGCACACCGACGTCAGCTTCCCCGTACGCGCCTATGACGGTGCGAAGGAGAAGTACGCGGGCTCCGGCCACGCGCAGCACTCGTCGGAGGCGACCCACTCCGGCGACGCCCACTCGAGCGGCATGGGTTCGCACTCGGCCGGCTCGACCATGCCAGGCATGTCGACCACCCCCTCCCACTGACCTGACGGCCCGAAAGGCTCCCACGATGAAGAAGATTTATGCCGCCCTCGCGCTCGCCACGACGATCGCGTTCGCGCCCGCCGCATCCGCCCACGACGAACTGACCGGCACGACGCCGAAGAATGGCGCGACGGTGAAGAGCGCGCCGTCATCGCTCGAGCTGACGTTCGCCGAGAAGCCGCTCGCCGTCGGCAACCAGATCTCCGTCAAGGCACCGGACGGATCGACGTCGAAGGCCACGCCGAAGGTCGACGGCAGCACCGTCAGCGCCCCGTTCGCGGGCCACGGTGACGGCGCGTACACCGTGACGTGGCGCGTCGTCTCCAGCGACGGTCACCCCATCAGCGGGTCGTACACGTTCACGCTGAAGGGTGGCACTGCAAGCACTGCGGCGCCGTCGACGGCAGCGTCGTCCTCGGTCGGCGCCGCGTCGTCGTCGCCGCGCGCGACGGCCACGACGACGTTCGACTCGCCCGCTCCGTCACCTGCGGCGGAAGCGCACGAGGACGCTGACGGCAGCGCCGCGTGGAGCGTCGTCGCCGCGGTGGCGGGTGTCGTCGTGGTGGTCGGCATCGGAGTCGCGCTCATGGCGCGGCGCCGTCGCGGCCAGTGAGCCTTCGCCGTCAGCGTCGTGACGATGCGCGGGGTGCCTCGACGGAGGTGCCCCGCGCGGGCCGCGGTCAGGACGAGGAGGGTTCAGGTGATGGTCCGTCTCGCGTGGATCCGCAGTGCCCAGCCGGCCCATCGGCGGCGACGGCCGGGGTGGCGCGCGAAGGTGGACGAAAATCGCAGAAGGGTACAGGAATAGCCGATGGGGGCGGGGCCTCGCGGCGGGGACTGATCGCCGGGTCGTTCGCGAGCCTCGGTGCCGTTGCGCTCGCGGCGTGTGATCGCGCGGGGTCGGGAGCGTCGGCGCCAGGGGCTGGGCCAGGTTCCGGGGCGGTAGGTTCGGGATCCTCGAATGCCTCGACCACTCAGGGCGCGCGTGCCAGCGCGTCGGCCCATCCGGCGCGCTGGCACGTGCCGAGCGGTGCGCCGCGTCAGTCGGGTGTGACGACGCAGCCTGGCACGCACGCGCACTGGCTCGGCCTCGACCTCGCGCGCGATGCGACCAAGGACGACCTGCGTCGTGCGCTCGTCGTCGTCGACGACGCCGCGTCGCGCTTCGTCGCGGGGTCGACGCCGCTGCCCGACATCGCGCATGAACTCGCGTTCGATGCCGGCGGCGTCGCGATCGCCGTCGGCCTCGGGCCGCGCGTGTTCACGCTGCGCGGCGTGCGGGCGAAGGCTCCGTCGTGGCTCGCGCCGATCCCCACGATGCCGATCGATCGGTTCGAGGAGCCTTGGGATCAGACGGATCTCGTCATCCAGATCGACGCGGCCAACCCGGTCGGGGTGAGCCACGCGGCGACGCAACTCGTCAGTGCGCTCAAGGGCATCGCGACGCCGCGCTGGCAGCAGCGCGGTTTCCACGCCGGCGCGCGCCCGAGCGATGCAGGTGTCACGCGCAACCTGTTCGGCCAGCTCGACGGGCAGGAGCAGCCGAACGTCGACGGCAACGAGGCCGACCGCGTGTGGAACGCCGCCACCACCGACGCGCCGTGGATGGAGGGCGTCACCGGTATGGTGATCCGCCGTATCCGCATGGACGTCGACGTGTGGCAGACGCTCGATCGCACCTCTCAGGAGAACGCGATCGGCAGGCGGCTGACGAACGGCGCCCCGCTGACGGGCACGTCAGCGCACGACCCGATCGACCTGGACAAGACGGACGAGCTGGGCCTCAGCGTCATCAACCCGGCGGCCCACGTGCCGCGGGCGCGGCCGGCGAAGACGGGGGAGCGCATCCTGCGCCGCCCCTACAACTACGAGGACGCGCGCGCCGACGGCACGAGCGACCGCGGGTTGATCTTCGTCGCGTTCTGCGCCGACGTGGCCGCGCAGTTCGTGCCGATCCAGCGCCGCCTCGCCGAGGCCGACCTCCTCAATACCTGGACGACGCCCATCGGCTCCGGTGTGTACCTGCTGCCGAGCGCCCCGCGGCCCGGAAAATACCTGGGCCAGAACATCGTCGAGGCGTGACGCGTTGCGTGCACCTTGTCGGCAGGGTGCCTGCGAATGCCTCTTTCGTCACGTTGACGGGTGCCGCGAGGTGTCGAAAACCGCGGAATGACGGGGTTGTCGGTGGCGGATGCCAGAGTTCACATCGCAGCCTCGTTGACGGGATCTGCCGCGCGTACTTGACTGAAATCAAAACGTGTTCACGAACGAGGCGGCGGGTGCCGCCGGAGGAGTCAGCTCGATGAAGCTCGCCGAACAGATCGTCTCCCAGCTCCAGGCCGCCGGTGTGCGCCGCATCTACGGCATCGTCGGAGACAGCCTCAACCCCATCGTCGACGCCGTGCGCCGCACCGGCGGCAGCGCGAAGGGCGGCATCGACTGGATCCACGTGCGCCACGAGGAGGTCGCCGCCTTCGCCGCCTCCGCCGACGCGCAGGTGACGGGCGAACTCGCCGTCTGCGCGGGCTCCTGCGGCCCGGGCAACCTGCACCTCATCAACGGCCTCTACGACGCGAACCGCTCCGGCGCGCCCGTGCTCGCCATCGCGAGCCACATCCCGAGCGCGCAGATCGGGCAGGACTACTTCCAGGAGACCCACCCCGACCGTCTCTTCACCGAGTGCAGCGTCTACTCCGAGCTCATCTCGACGCCCGTGCAGAGCCCCCGCGTCGTGCAGGCGGCGATCCAGCACGCCGTCACGCTCAAGGGTGTCTCCGTCATCACGCTGCCCGGTGACATCGCCGACGAGCCCGCCACCTCGGACGTGACGCCCGTCGCCGTGCCCGAGCCGGGCGTGCTCGTGCCGCCGACCGGAGTCGTCGAGAAGCTTGCCGCTGAGATCAACGCGGCGGAGAAGGTCGCCATCTTCGCCGGCGCCGGTGCCGCCGGGGCACACGACGAGCTCATGCGGCTCGCGAGCAAGGCCAAGGCGCCCGTCGGGCACTCGCTGCGCGGCAAGGACTTCGTGCAGTACGACAACCCGTTCGACGTCGGCATGACGGGCCTGCTCGGCTACGGCGCCGCCGCCGAGGGCATCGAGGACGCCGACCTCATGATCATGGTCGGCACCGACTTCCCGTACGACCAGTTCCTGCCCGACACGCGCACCGTGCAGATCGATGCGCGCGCCGAGGTGCTCGGCCGCCGCACGGCCGTCGACCTGCCGATCCAGGGCGACGTCAAGGCGACTCTCGACGCCGTGCTGCCGCTCATCGAGGAGAAGAAGAACTCGAAGTTCCTCGACAAGACGCTCAAGAAGCACGAGAAGCTCATGGACAAGGCAGTGGGCGCCTACACCCGCAAGGTGGAGAAGCACACCCCCATCCACCCCGAGTACGCCGCGTCGCTGCTCAACGAGGCCCTCGCGGACGACGCGATCGTCACCGCCGACACGGGCATGTGCAACGTGTGGTCCGCGCGCTACATCCAGCCGACGGGCCGCAGCCGCCTCATCGGCTCGATGCTGCACGGCTCGATGGCCAACGCGCTGCCGCAGGCCATCGGCGCCCAGTTCGCGCACCCCGACCGCCAGGTCGTCGCGATGTGCGGTGACGGCGGCCTGTCGATGCTCATGGGCGACATGCTGACGGCACGCGCCTACGACCTGCCGCTGACGCTCACCGTGTTCAACAACTCGACGCTCGGCATGGTCAAGCTCGAGATGCTCGTCGACAAGCTGCCCGACTTCGGCGTTGACGTACCCGAGGTCAACTACGCCGCCATCGCTCAGGCGATGGGGTGGCACGCCATCCGCGTCGAGAACCCGAAGGACCTCGAGAAGGCGTACGCCGAGGCGCTCTCGCACAAGGGCCCGAGCCTCGTCGACATCGTCACCGACCCGATGGCGCTGTCGATCCCGCCGAAGATCACGAGCGACCAGGTGTTCGGGTTCGCGACGGCCATGTCGCGCATCGTGCTCAACGGCGGTGCCGGCGAAGCCGTCGCGATGGGCCGCTCCAACCTGCGCAACATCCCGCGCAGCTGGTGACGGCGCTCCTCGCCGCCCGCTGAGGCGGGCGCCGAGGCCGAGGAATGAAAGCGGTCTCGTCCTGGTGTGGCGAGCCGCACGGTGTGAGTGCCAGGCGAAATCTGTCTGGGTCCTGCGATTTCCTCCAGGCGTTACTACAGGTGTAGTGTGACCGGATGGGGCCTGGGGAAGTACGGTTGAACCACGGCCCGGCAGCTTGCCGCGACGCGAGCGGCCGGCCCCCACGAAACCGCCCGCATCCCGTCCTTCGGAGGAAGCCCATGGCGCAGCGTCTCGACGAGTCTGCTCCTGCACAGACCACCGCTCGCGAGCAGATCCGTCAGTTCGCCCCCCGCCTCATCGTGCTCGCGCTCATGTGCGTGATCGTGCAGGGCCTCATGGGGCTGTCGTACATGGGTGCCTTCGGCAAGCCGGAGGCGAAGAAGGCGCCGTTCATCGTCGTCAGCCACACCGAGGGCAACGCCGGCTACATCGCGAACAAGCTCAACGCCATCGACGGTCAGCCCGTGCTCGCGACGATCAGCACCGACGAGAAGGCCGCCATCGAGCAGGTGAAGAAGGACGAGGCCGTCGGCGTCTACGTCTTCAACCCGAGCAAGACGGAGAAGAACCCGAAGGACACGCTCTACTACGCCTCGGCTCAAGGCGCCTCGCGCGCTCAGGTGGCGCAGACCGTCGCGACGAAGACGTCACAGAACGCGAAGCGCGGCCTCGTCACGCATGACGTCGTCAAGGCTGCGCCCGACGACGCCCGCGGAACCGCCGCGTTCTATCTCGTCCTCGCCTGGATGGTCGGCGCCTACCTGCTTCCCGCGTCGATGACGACCGTCGTCGGCAACCGCTCGCACACCGCCGTCGGGGCGCGCATGCGTCTGCTGCTGTTCGCCGGGTACGCGGTGCTCTCGGGCATCGTCGGCACCCTGGTGGCGCAGCACATGCTCGACGCGCTGCCCGGCCCGTTCTGGAAGATCTCCGCCATGGGCATGGCGCTCGTCTTCGCCGTCAGCACGTTCACGTTCGGCCTGACGTCGGCATTCGGTTCGCTCGGCGTGGGCCTCGCGATCCTGCTGTTCGTCATCCTCGGCAACCCCTCCGCCGGCGGTGCGTTCGCCTACGACGTGCTGCCCGAGCCGTGGCGCTCGGTCGGCCCGTACCTGCCGAACGGCGCGGGGGTCGACGCCGTGCGCTCGATCGCCTACTTCGGCGGCGTCGACCTCACCCGCCCCCTGTGGGTCGTGGCGGTCTGGGGCGTCATCGGCCTGTGGATCCTGTTCATGATCGGCAACAACACCTACCGCTTCGCCCCGGGCGGCGTCGACGCGAGTGACGACGACGGCGTCGGCGCCGTCGGCGAGTTCGTCGAGCATCAACTCGGCCACCACCCGCCGCACAGGCAGGAGGGCGGGCGGGGGCCCGGCTACGAGCGCGAGTCGCGGGAGCGGGCGTCTGAGACCGCCTCGAACGATGACGTCGACGGCCGCGGCGACGGCGGCGACCGCACCGCCGAGCTTCCCCTGCGGCGCGACCGCCGCGAGCGTCACGACACCGCCGACCATTCCGGCGACGGCGACGCGCTGGCCTGACGGACGCCGCGCGGCGGCCTGACGACGGCCGGAGCATCCGCATGGAAACCACCCCTGGGGCTCAACCGAGCACCTAGGGGTGGTTCTTCATCCTCTGACCTCGGTAGCGTCAAGTCATGGCCGACTGTGCGCTCGAGTTGAGTTTCGACGAGCGCAGCGCCACCGCCGTCGAGGAACAGTGGCGGGCGCTGCGATTCTTCGGCCTGCCGTCACAACTCGACCACCGTGGCATGACGAACGCGCCGCACCTGTCGCTCGTCGTCGCATCGGCGATTCCCGACGACGTGATCGCACGCGCCCGCGACTTCTTCGCCGCCGCGTTGCCGATCCGTCTCGACGTGCGCGGCCTCATCGCGTTCGGCGCGGGCTCACGGGTGACGCTCGCGCACCTCGCCGAGCCGCCCCGTGTCGTCGCCGATGAGGTGGCGGCGCTGCGTCAGGCGTCACCGCTCGTCCGCCACCCGGTGTGGACGCCGCACGTGACGCTCGGTCGGCGCATCCCGCGCGATCGACTCGGGGAGGCCATGGCCGCCGTCGACGCCCGCGGTGGTGAGCCGGCGCCTGACGTCCTCGTTGCCGACCGTCTGCGGTGGTGGGATCCCGCGACCGCGACGATCGACGTCCTCGCCCAAGCCTGACGTTGCCCCGGCCGTGCGGAGCCCCGCGGCACCCCTCAGAGCCGCCGTCATCGCCCGGAAGCGCGTCATCCGTGACGCGTTTCCGGGTCATGATCCGCTGCTTTCGGTCCGCGGCAGACGGCTGCTCGTCTCACGGGTCGGCGCGCGAATCGGGGGTTCATGAGGTGCGGGCCTAGCCTCGATCGTCATGAGCGCCCATGCCGAACGCACCTTCGCCGACCTCGTCACCGACGAACGTGAACTGCTGCTGTTCGCCATGACGCCCCCGCGTGCGACGACGAGTGCCGAACGTGCGCAGGAGATCGCCGACGCGACCCTCACGCGTCTCGACGGCCTCGACGTCGACGCGCTCATCCTCTACGACCTCGACGACGAGTCGGATCGCACCGACGACGACCGACCGTTCCCCTACCTCGAGACGATGGACCCGGCAGACTTCCTCGCCGGCCCGCTCGCCGGGTGGGGTGGTAACGCGATCGTCTACCGCTGCGTCGGCAAGTACGACGAGGCGCAGCTGCGCGACTTCCTCGCCTCACGCCGTCAGGGTGACGCGACCGTCTTCGTCGGCGCCAGTTCGTCCGACAAGCCGGTGCGGACGAGCCTGCCGCGCGCCGTCGACCTCGTCGCCGAGCACGAGCACGTGACGCTCGGCGGGGTCGTCATCCCAGAACGCCACGCACGCACGACCGCCGAGCACGAACGACTGCTGCGCAAACAGGAGTCCGGTGCGGCGTTCTTCGTCAGTCAGGTCGTGTACGACACCGGCGAGGCGAAGAACACGATCAGCGACTACGCCTACGCGTGCGCCGAGCGGGGCATCCGACCGGCGCGCCTCATCTTCACGCTGTCGCTGTGCGGCTCGGAGAAGACCCTCGACTTCCTCGAATGGCTCGGCGTCGACGTGCCCCGCTGGGTTGGCAACGAACTGCGCCGCAGCCACGACACCCTCGAGGCGTCCTACGAGCACTGCCTCGCCGCCGCGCACGAACTCGCCCGTTTCTGCCGCTACCTCGACGTGCCGTTCGGCTTCAACATCGAGAGCGTGTCGACGCGCCGCGTCGAGATCGACGCGACGGTGCAGCTCGCCCATGACATCGCCCGGGTGCTCGGACGCGGCGCTGGCGACGAGGCCGAGGTGCCGCAGCACGAACGTCAACCGGAATCGGCGTTCGGCGCCTGACGGGGCACGGCCGGGCGGCTCGGCGATCTGATCGCGCATGAGGCGGTTTCGGCTCTGGAACCGCACGACCAGCCGCGCCGGGGTGGGCTTTTCGGCCTGCCGGGCGTCCATTCGTGACACGAGCCACACGATCCCGCATCTCGGTTACGCTCGCGTAACTTTTCGAGCCGTCCTTCCCCAACGGTTCCCGCGAAAAGGTTACTGTGCGGTAGGTCACATCGCGTGGCTGCTCCATGCCGGTCCCCGGAAAACCCTCCCGCCCCGAAGGAACCCCCCATGCGCCGAAACCGTCTCGCCACCGTCACTCTCACGATCGCCGCCACCTCCACCGCCTGCGTCACGACGATGGCCGCAGCGCCCGCCGCCCAGGCCAACGCCGCCACCTTCTACACCGCGCCCGCCAGCGTCCCGACCACCCCCGGCACCCTCATCAAGAGTGAGCCGTTCTTCACCGGCCTCGGCGTCTACGGCAAGACGACGCGCATCATGTACTCGACACGCGACACGAACGACAAGCCGACCGCCGTCACCGGCGCCTACATCGAGCCGTGGGCGAAGTGGACGGGCCCGGGCCCGCGTCCCGTCGTCAGCTTCTCCGTCGGCACGATCGGCCAGGGCGACCAGTGCGCGCCGTCGAAGCTGCTCACCACCGCGCTCAACCTCGAGATTCCCGGCTCGATCGGCCTCAACTACGAGACGACCGCCATGAACAACCTGCTGTCGAAGGGAGTCGCCGTCGTCGTCACCGACTACGTCGGCCTCGGGATGAACGACCGCGTCCACAGCTACATGAACCGCGCCGACCAGGCCCACGCTGTTCTCGACGCGGCGCGCGTCGCGAGCAAGGTGCCCGGCGCGAGCGTCAAGGCCGACTCCAAGGTCGCGACGTACGGCTACTCCCAGGGTGGCGGCGCTTCCGGCGCAGCCGTCGAGGCCGCGCCCACGTACGCGCCGGAGCTGAATGTGGCGGCCGCCTACGTCGGCGCTCCGCCCGCCGAGCTCAACTCGGTGCTTTCCGGCGTCGACGGCAGCCCGATCGCCGGCGTCATCGGCTACATCATCAACGGCGCCGTCAACGAATACCCGGGGCTGCAGAAGATCATCGACGACAACCTCAACGACGACGGCAAGGCGATGCTCGCGAAGACGAGCGGGCAGTGCACCGCCGACATCGTCTTCGCGTTCGGTGGCAAGAAGACGGCGCAGTACACGAAGTCCGGCGAATCGCTCGCGCAGATCGTCGCGCGCGAACCGGCGCTCTCCGAATTCATCGACGCGCAGCGCATCGGCCGTCTCAAGCCCACGGCCGCCGTGCGCGTGGCGACGGCGACCGCCGACGACCTCGTCACGCACAGCCAGGCCCGCCAGCTCGCCGTCGACTGGTGCGGTGAGGGTTCGAACGTCACGTACGCGCCGCTGAGCAACCCGAGCGCCGGCACCAAGTCGATCCTCAACCACGTCGGCCCGTTCATCACCGACCAGTTGGCTGCACGTAACTGGGTCGTCGACCGTCTCGCCGGCAAGCCCGCGACGTCGAACTGCGCTTCCATCGCCGGGATGCCGTGATACCGGGACGCCGTGCGATCTGACGCGTGATCGACGAACCGCTCGAGAATCCTCGTGATTCCGGGCGGTTCGTGCGTACCGGCCCGTCCGGCCTGCACCCGGCCGCCGGGCAACGTGAGCAGCGTGCTTGGCGGGGCCTGCCCGTCCCGTCGTGTCGGGGGCCGCATGGAGCGCGCAGGCTGACACTGCGGCGTGTTTCACGTGAAACACCGCAGCCCCCGTCTCGTCGACGGGGGCTGCGGTGTTGCGCTCGACCTTGGGGTCGAGACGCGTCAGTGCGTGCGGCGCTCGGTCAGCGTTCGGTGGATGATCGAACCCGCGCCGATGCCGATGGCCAGCGCGGAGAAGAACGCACCCATGGCCGGGTACTTGAGGAAGATGACGGGCGAGAGTGCGACCAGCACGAGGCAGATCGCCGCCATGCCGGCCGGCGGCAGCTTGAGGAATGTCTTGTATGCCGCGAACCCGAGGACGTTGCCGAGCAGCCAGCCGGCGAGGGGGTCGATGAGCCAGCTCGGCTCGGGCAGCAGACCCTTATCGGGCTGAAAGATCCACAGCAGGAGGATGAGCACGCCGAGGGCCGTGACGTCGATGGCGACCCAGGCGGCGGTCGGGAACGTGAAGTCGTCGTCGTCGCGACGCTCCGTGGGTGAGGTGCTCATGCCAGACCTTTCAGCGTGGACTCTCGGCGAGGTCGACGGGCGTCGACGTCGAACGTCAGCGCGTCGGCAGACACGCGTTCCTTCATTTTCCCCGCAACGGCGCGTCCGGCGCCACCGATTCGGTCAGATTGGTGCCGGATGGCCTGCGCTGGGCAGGGCTGTCAGCCCCGGCGCCGCATCTGCATGACGATGAAGCACGCGACGCCGACGACGATCGCGAGCACGACGGCGAGGGAGCCGCCCGACAGGCGCGCGAGGGCGATACCCAGTGCGACACCGCACAGGGCGAGGAGAAAGGCGCGCAGGCGCGGGGACGACGTCATCGCTCCAGCGTAGATCAGGCGGGCCGGCTGGCACGGCCGCGGCGGGCGCGGCGGATCGTGACGCGCAGCCCGCGCGCGGCGCTCGTACCGAACACGAGCCCGAGAGCGATCCCGACGATGGCGCCGGAGGCATTCGTCGCCGTCTTCCACGACTCGTGCGGGTCGATGGCGAGCTGCGTGACGCTGACGAGCCCCAGCGAGCCGGGCACGAGCAGCCAGAAACTCGGCAGGAACAACACCATGCGCGGCAGCGTCGGGCGGGCGAGCGCCATCACCCATGCGCTGAAGGCGGCGACGAACGCGCCCGCGCACGCGCCGGCCCAGGCGGGGTAGGCGAGCCAGTTCTGGATCGACCACTGCGTCGCGTACGTCAGCGTCGTCACGGCGAGCACCCAGGGTGCGAGGCGCCGCGGCACCGACTCCATGAGGCAGATGCCGATCGTCACCGCCCCGAGGCCGATGAACCCGGCGAGCGGGCCCAGCTCGTCGACGCGGGTGTTGACGAAGGCGCTGCTCGGCGCGTGCGTCAGCAGGCTCGCGCCGGCGACACCTGCGGCGAACATGACGAGTTGCGCCGTGCCGTGCGCGAGGCGTGCGGCGCCGCTGACCATGGCGCCGGCGACGAGTTCGCTGAGGCCCGTGACGATGAGCGCGCCCGGCAGCAGCACCGCGACGGGTGGCAGCATCGTGCGCAGCGGACTGGCGACGAGACCGGCGTCGAAGGCGGCGAACGCGGCGGCCGCGACGATGAACCCGGCGAACAGCGGCAGCAGTGCCGCCGGGACGAGACGACGGCCCGTCAGGCGGATCAGGGCGACGGTGACGGGGCTCGCCAGGGCCGCGAACAGCACGCTCGGCCAGGTCGGTTGGAGGATCCCGGCGATGCCCGCTGCGACGACGAGGCCGCCGAGGTACATGCCGACGACGGGAAAGCGGGCGCGTTGCCTCCTCAGGCCGCGCAGCGTGGCGAGGGCGTCCGCTGGCGTCAGCGACCCCATCTCCAGACCGTGCTGGATCGCGGCGACACGCGCCGTCTGATCGAGTCGCAACGAACCCTCGACGGACTCGAACGTCGCCGGCTCACCATGGCCGAGCCCCAGCGTCACGCCGTTCGGGTTGGCCTGCATCTGCACGCCGGGCAGCCCGATGGCGCGGGCGGCGCGCACGACGTCCTCCTCCGCCTCGTGCGCCCCCGCTCCGGCGGCCATGTGAGCAGCCGCGAGATAGACGAGCAACTGACGCGTCTGCGCGGGCGTCATGCGGTCGTCAGCGGGGGACGCGGCACCTTGCGCGCTCCTCGGCGCGGCCCCTTGCGAGACGCTCGGCGCGACGTCGCGCGCATGCGTCGTCTGCTGCGACGGGTCGGACGGGATGGGCGAGCTCACCCGGCGATCCTAGAGCCGCCGGAGGCACCGAGCGTCCGCGAAAGGCTCCTCGCCCCGTCGCTGCACCGTCGCATCGTCGCCGCGCCTGAGCGCTCGAGGCCGCATGGTCCGTACCCGACGGCGATTCTTGTCCACATCGGCGATTTTCGTCCCTCTTTGCTGCCAGTGCTTGTCTCGTTTACCGGGGGTGAAGGTGGACGAGAATCGCCGATGGGTACGGGCGCACCGGGGGATGAGCCACTAAACTCCGCTGGGTGCTCACACGTGCCCGTCGTGCGCCCGCTGTCGTGGGCCTACTGTTCATCTTCTTCGCACCCGTCGCGCTCGACGCCTCCTTCGGGGACGCCGTGCGCTATGCCGTCTGGACGTCCGCCTGGCTGCTCTGCGGCGCCGGCGTCGTCGCTGCCATGTCCCGACTGCGCGGGTCGCTGCGATGGAGCCTCGGTGCCGTCGTCGGCATCATGCTGCAACTCGTGAACTGGGCCGCGTGGCAAGCGATCTCACAGCCCGGCCTGACGGTCGTCGGCGGCGTGGTCGCCTTTGGCGTCGGTGCGGCGCTGCTCTGGCGTCACAGGGGCGATGCTGCAGGCGCCGTCACGGCGGACACGGCCCCGACGGCGGCGTCGATGAGCGCGCCCCCAGCGCGCACGGCCGGTGGAGCGACGCGCGTCGAGACGCCCGTCACGGGCTCCGTCGAGGATCTCGGCCGCACACCCGTCGCCTCGGCCTGGTTGTGGGTGGCGCTGACGGTGTGGCTCGGCCTCGCCTTCCTCGCGGATGCGGCGCACCAGAGCATGCCCCCGGGCACGAGCACGATGTATCAGGATCTGTACTGGCATCTCGGCCTCGTCGGGGAGCTCGAGCATGCGCTCGTGCCCATGGTGCCGCAGGCGAAATCGGGCCACCTCAACTACCACTGGCTCAGCGACGCATACATGGCCTCCGGCAGCCTCGGGTCGTTCGCCTCGACGCTGATGGTGGCGCTGCGGCTGTGGATGCTGCCGATCATCGGGCTGACGCTGGCGCTGACGCTCGTCGTGACGGCGCGTCTCAGCGGCTCGTGGGTCGCGGGCAACGTCGCGATGATCGTGCTCGCCGCCCCCGCGTCGGTGTCGTTCCTCGGTTGGGTCGGGGCCGGGCCCCACACGCCGTTCATCTGGGTGAGCCCGTCACAGGTCTTCGGTCTCGTCTTCACGCTGTGGGCGTTGTACCTCTTCGCCCCCATCCTGCGCGGCGAACGGGTACGGGGCGCGCAGCTCGCCCTCGCCGTCATCACCATGTTCGTCTGTGCGGGAGCGAAGTCGAGCATCCTGCCCGTCTTCGGAGCGGGCGCCGCGGTCGTCCTCGTCCTGTTCATCCGCAACCGTCGCGTGCGCCGCGGAGCACTGACGGTGGGTGTGCTGTGTGCGGTGGGCATCGTCATGGCCCTCCCGCTGTTCGCCGGCGGTTCCGCAGGTTCCGAGGTGCGCCTGCTGTCGAGCGTGCGGCGCGCGAGCGCATACCGTGACTACCTCCACCTGCCACGCCCCACTGGCCACGGCTCGATGATTCCGCCGCACATCGCGACGCCCAGCGTCTTCGTCATCGTTCTCGGGGTGCTCGCCGTGATGCTCCTCGGGTACGCGTACGCGGCGACGTCCGTGGCCCTCGGATCGACGTGGCGTCGCGACCCGGTTCCGCTGTTCCTGCTCGGCTCGTTCGCCGGTTCGCTCGCGGCGTTCCAGCTCATCGACCACACAGGCCTGTCTCAGGGCTACTTTCCGCTCGGTGCGTTGCCGCTGCTCGCGACGCTGACCGGCTGGGGGTTCGCCGCGGCTTGGGCTCGGGCGGAGCACCCGCGACGCTGGGGCGTCACCGCCATCGGGCTCGCGTTGGGCGGCCTGGTCGTGTGGATCAGCCGCGCGGTCACGGGCAAGCACGTGCCCGCTCCTCACGCCATCCCGGGGGGCATCATCTGGCCGACGCTCGTGATGGCGGTGCTCGTCGTCGCGCTCGTCGTGCTGATGCGTCGCAGGGCCCTGTGGGGCGCGGCGGTGCTGCTCGGTCTCGGTGTCGTCCAGGCGGGCGTCGCGACGGCGGACGCGACGCACGAACAGTTCGACGCGCCTCGCGGCCGTGTCGCGTCGTACTCCGTGTTGCCGGCGGAATCGTCCGCAGCCTTCTGGTTGCGCGATCACTCAGGAGCCCACGATCTCGTGGCCACGAACGTCCACTGCCGCGGCGTGGTGTCGACGCTGAACTGCGACCGTCGAGCGTTCTGGGTGAGCGGTTTCAGCGAACGTCGGATGCTCGTCGAGTCATGGGGATACATGGATGCGCCGCAGAAGGCCGCAGGGGAGCACGGCCTGCGGGCGACCCAGCAGCCGTACCCGAATCGCGCCCTCTACATGACGAACGAGAACGTCTTCCACGCGCCCACCGCCGCCGGTGTCGCGGCGCTGCAGAAGCAGGGCGTGCGGTGGTTGTTCGGCGACGCGCGGGCGAGCAAGGTCTCGCCGGAACTGGCAAAGTACGCGACGCCCGTTCACACGTCCGGGCCCGTCACGATCTATCGCCTGCGGTGATCCGCCTCGCGGGTGCCCTAGGTCGCTGGGCGGGCGGCCGCGCTGAGCGGCCCCCCGCGATGACTCACAGGGTGGGGTCGCCGACGCGGCTCTCGGGCGTCTCGAGGCTGTCGTACGCGATGTAGTGGGTCGGGCGAGCCTGCATCGCCACGTACAAACGCCCGACGTACTCGCCGAGGATTCCGAGGCACAACAGCTGGAATGCCCCGAAGCCACAGATCGCGACCATGGTGGAAGCCCAGCCGGTGATCGAGTGGCCCGTCAGTTTGGAGATGAGCGCGAACACGAGAACCAGGAAGGCGGTGACGAACCCCAGACCGGCGAACCACGTCGCCAGCCGGAGTGGAGCGTTGGATACGCCTGTGATGCTGTCGAACGTCAGCTTCAGCATCTTCGACAGCGGATACTTCGACTCGCCTGCGGCGCGGGCCTCACGCTTGTAGCCGACCTCGGCGCTCGGGAAACCGAGGTGCGGGACGGCGAGGCGCAGCACGCGGTTCTGCTCGGGCAGCGCGAGGACGGCGTCGACCGTTTCTCGGCTCATGAGGCGGAAGTCGGCTGCGTTCATCGCGCCACCCGCCCCGAGCTTGCCCATCACCTTGTAGAAGCCCTCCGCCGTGGTGCGCTTGAACGCCGTGTCCGTCGTGCGGTCGGTGCGTACGCCGTAGACGACGTCGACGTGCTCGCGCTTCGCGACGTCGAGCATCTCGGCGATGACCTCCGGGGGATCCTGGAGGTCGGCGTCGATCGTCACCATCCAGGAGCCGAGAGAGCGCGCGAGGCCGGCGCTCATGGCGGCCTGGTGGCCTGCGTTCGCGCGCAACCGCACGACACGGATCTGCGGCCACTCGCGGCGCAGTCGCTGCAGGATGGTGGGGGTGTCGTCAGATGATCCGTCGTCGACGCACACGACCTCGTACGAGGTATTCATGCCGTCGAGGACGGGGCGCAGACGCTCGGCGAACAGGGGCAGCACGTCCTGCTCGTTGAACATGGGGACAACGACGGACAATTCAGGGTTCACCGCCCCAGAATACGTGGCGGTACCGCGGATGCAGCGGACATGCCGGCCGGAGGGTCGGACCGCGCCCGCGCCGACTCACGCCTCCTGGCGGGGTCCGTTCGCGGCCGGGCCGGCGGCGGTCTCGGATCTGCATGCCGGCCGCGCCTCGAGACCCGTGGGAGGCAGCGTGTCAGGCCTGCAGGTGCGCGACGCGGTAGCTGGCGGCCATGCGACTGAAGGCGAGGGCGTCGGGTTCGAGGAAGCAGGCGGTGGCCCACACGTCGGCCCAGATTAGATCCGGGCCGACGACGGTGACGCTCGCACACTCGCCCCCGTGCCCCATCGGCGATTCCTGTCCTCTTCTGCGATTTTCGTCCACATTCGTCCTCGGGTCGACGATGTGGGCGCCGCGCTGCGCGGTGCCTGATGTCGCCAGCGCGCCCTGCGTCAGCTCGATCGTCGCGACGACGCCCGCCGCGTCGCGCGGGTCGCTGATGCCAACGCGCCACACGCGCTCGATGCTTGCACTCGCGCCCGGCCCCGCGTCGCACGTCAGGTCACCGCCGGCGTTGAGGCAGAACACGATTCCGGGGACGGCGCGCAGGACGTCGGCGGCACGCTCGACGGCGAAACCCTTGACGAGGCCCGTCGGGTCGTACCCGCGGCTGCCGTCGGGACCGACGAGGTCGGTCGTGAACAGGCCATTCGTGACGGTCGCGGCTTCCTCGCACAACGCGCGAACGTCTGCGTACCAGGGGTCCGCCTCGGTCTCGTCGAGCTCACCGCGGCGAATACGCATGAGGTCGCTGTCGGCGCGGTAGGTCGAGAACACGTCGTCGGCGCGGTGCAGGGCGGCGAAGGCGCGGTGGGCTGCGTCGGCCAGTTCGTCTGTGCGTGAGTCGAACTCGTCGTGTGCGACGCGAATATGGAGCGAGACGGCCATGCCCATCGTGTGTTCGACGAACGCTCGGGTGCGCCACGGCGGTTCCGGGGTGGTGGGCATCATGATCTCTTCTCGCGTCGAAGCCGTCGTCATCATCGCGGGCTCAGATGTGGGCCTGGTCGAGCGCCGACTGCAGGCTCTGGATGTAGCCCGTCGAGGTGTACGTCGCGCCGGAGACCATGTCGATCGAGCTCGTCGTCGTGCCCGTCGCCTCGGAGTTGAGCGTCGGGATGGCCACGGAGTTGATCTCCTGATCGCGCGAGTTCTCGCTCGGGTAGACGATGGCCTCCGACGAGGTGACCTTTCCGTTCGCGACGGTGATGCGCACCTGCACCGGCCCCCAACGCGTATCGACGCTCGTGCCCGTGTAGGTCGCGGACTTCGCCGAGCCGGACGTGGAAGCCGAGGCCGCGGGCGTCGAACCCGAACCGGTGCCGGACCCCGATGTCGTCGTCTGCGTCGATCCCGCCTCGCTCTGGCCCGTCGTGGTGTTCTGCTGCATCGCAACGGTGTTCGACGCCCCAGCCCCGCCGGCTGCGACTGCCTCGGTCGACGTGCGGTAGCTGAACAGCAGCACGAGCAGCGTCAGCGTGCTCATGGCCCACCAGGTGATGCGTTTCATGATCGTCCTCGCTCAGTAAGTCAGTAGGTTCAGTAGGTGAAGTGCTCGACGTGGATCTGCTCGCGCGGCACGCCGATCTCGCGCAGCGCTCGCTCGACCGCGCGCATCCACCCGGCCCCGCCGCAGACGTAGACGTCGCGTTCGCGCACGTCCGGGCAGGCGAGCAAGAGGGCGTCGGCGTCGCTGAGGTGACGGTGATCCTCGGGCAGCCAGCTCTCACGGCCGGGGATGCGGTGGCCGCGCAGCACGATGTACTGGCCACCGCGCGCGGCGGTGATGGCCTCGATCTCGTCGTCGAGCACGAGGTCGTCGTCGGTGCTGTGACGGTGGATGACGGTCGCGTCGAGCCGCCCCGTCGCGGGGTCGCTCGGCAGTTCGTCGAGCAGGGCGCGTAGCGGCGTGATGCCGATTCCGGCGCCGATGAGCAGCGACGCCCGGGTGCGAGCCGCACCTGCGTGCATGCGGCCGTACGGTCCTTCGACGAGGACGCGCGTCCCCGGCGTCAGCGTCGACAGGCGGCGTGAGCCGTCACCGATCATCGCGGCGGTGAAGCGTAGCTCGACCTGCCCGTCGTCCCTCACGCGAGGCGCGGCGGACAGCGAGTACGGGTTCGCGCGCGTCACGCCCGGCCCGCCGAAGCGCCACTGCAGGAACTGGCCGGCGCGCGCGTCGAGCGCGGCCGTGGCGCGCCCCACGGCGCTGACGTTGACGACGCCGGGCGCGATCTCCTGGATGTGCGTCACGCGCAGGCCGGCGCGCTGGGTGCGCGCGAGCGGCAGCAGCACACGGAACACGATGACGGTGAGCGCCACCGCCGCGTACAGGGCCCACCAGAACGTCGTCGCGACGGGCGAGGCGAGGAAGTCGCGGCCCGTCCACAGCTGGTGCGGTAGGGCCAGACCCACGCCGAGGTAGGCGTACAGGTGCAGCAGATGCCAGCTCTCGTAGCGCAGCGCGCGCGAGCGCGGGGACCGAGTCGCGCTACCGGGGCGCAGCGGTTTGATGCTGGTGACGACGACGAGGCACAGCGCGACGGTTCCGGCCAGGGCGAGCAGCATCGCCGGGTAGGTGAGGGTGAAGTCGACGATCTGCCCCCAGACGCTCTGGTGCGCGTCGGCGGCGTAGCCGAGCGTGATGAGGGCGATGTGGGCGAGCATCAGCGTGAAACTCGAGAAGCCGACCCAGCGGTGCAGGCGCGTCAGCCCATCCTGCCCGAAGGCCTGCTCCACGAACGGAACTCGCGCCATGAGCAGCACCTGCAGCAGGAGCAGGTAGCTCGCGATCAGACCCGTGAGGCGGCCCGATTCGTCGAGGACGCCCGACGTGGACGTCAGGCCGGCGATCCCGCCGTTCGTCACCCACAGGGCGACGACGAACAGGCCGAGGCCCCAGGCGACAACGATGCTCGCGTCACGCCACCAGGAGGGGATGACGCGCGGTTCGCGTGGTGCCGCGACGGCGGAGGCGCCGAGTCTGTTCGGTGTCGGCGGCATGGTGACCTGCGTGCTCATGACGCCACTGTCCCGCCCTCACTTCACCACCCCGTATGGCGTCGCTGTGAGGCGGCTATGAGGGCGTCGGAGCCGTACCCATCTGCGATGTTCGTCCACATTTACTCCCGGTAAACGGGTACGAAAATCGCAGATGGGTACGGGCCCGCGGTCAGATGGCGCAGTGGTCGGTGTCGCAGGTGCCGGGATGGCTGTGGGTGCTGGCGCGGCCATGGTCGACTGAGTCGGCGTCGGGGCCGGTGGGCTCGACGTCGTCGGGGTCGGCGTCGTCGGATGACGTGGACGCGCCGTGCGTTGCCGCCGCGTCCAAGGTCGGGTCCGAGGTGGCCGTACGAGCCTGCCAGGCCTGCGTCAGGGCGCGCTCGAACGTATCGACGGGCTGCGCACCGGAGACGGCGAGGCGCCCGTCGAGGACGAAGAACGGCACACCGGTGATGCCGATCTGACGCGCCGCCGCTTCGTCGGCGCGCACGTCCTGAGTGAACTCGTCGCCGGCCAGGACGCGGCGGACGTCGTCGGCGGGCAACCCGATCTCCTCGCCGAGACGCTGCAGTTCGTCGACGTCGCCGATCGAGACGCCCTCTGTGAAGTACGCGTGCATGAGGCGCGTCTCCGCCGCGGTCGCGAGTCCGTGATGCGCTGCGAGATGGATGAGGCGGTGGGCGTCGAACGTGTTGCCGTACTTCGCGTCCTGCCAGTTGAACGTCAGGCCGACGGCGGCCGCGCGCGCTGCGACGTCCCGCTGGCTCGCCGCCGACTGCTCGGCGCTGATGCCGTACTTCGTCGCAATCGTGTCGACGAGCGTGCGGCCGGGCTCACGCTCTATGCTCGGGTCGAGTTCGTAGCTGTGCCAGACGATCTCGACGTCGTCCGCGTGCTCGAAGTTCTCGAGCGCCAGCTCGAGGTGTCGCTTGCCGATGACGCAGAACGGGCAGACGATGTCGCTCCAGATGTCGATCTTCATGCCGGTGTCAATACCGTTGACTGTTCAACTATTCCGACATGTGCTGGCTGCGACGATCCGTCCCGCCGACGGCCGGAAGCGGGTGCGTGACAAGGCTGCGCCCGACTCGCCCCGCCCGAGTGCCCCGTGCCCGACTCACGTACTCCTGCACCGCCGTGTTCTGCGCAATGCCCGCGCCCGACTCGCCTGTGCCCGATTCGCCCCGTGCGCGACAGGCCCGCCACGACATGGCGCGGGCGCCGACCCAGCCATGATGGATCGCGCCCGGATGATGCCGCGTCGCTCGTCGCGCCCGGGCTGGCCGTCAGTGCGCTGTCTTGCGCCACTTGCCGAGCGACAGCAGGACGAACCCGCCGAAGGCCCAGCAGAGCAGGACGATCCAGGCCTGAGACGCCCCGCGCCCGTCGAAGTAGGCGACTGATCGCAGCGCGGTGCCGGCCGCACCGACGGGCAGGAACTGCCCGATCGTGCCCCAGGGGTGCGGCAGCCACTGCGGGCCGGTCGCGAGGCCCGAGATCGGGTTGGATATGAACAGCATCGCGACGGCGCCGAGCCCGAAGCCGGCCGGGCCGAGGTTCTTCGCGAGTCCGAGAACGGTGAAGCCGATGGCCGCGATGCCGAGGCCGAAGGCGAGCGCGAGCTTCCAGAACGAGCAGTCGACGGCGTCGAGCCAGGACGTGAGCATCCACGCGGCGAGCAGGCCGCCGAGTGTCGCGACGCCGACGACGCCGAGCGCACGTCGAGCGAACGAGCCGCGGAAGGTGAAGAACAGTGCGGCGGACGTCGCCATGCCACCGAAGATCAGCGGCAGTCCGGCGCTCGTCATGGCGGTGCCCATCGGGTCCTTCGCCGGGAGCGGAGCGAGCTCCTGGTAGGTCACCTTCTGGCCCTGCTTCTCGAGGCCCGCCCCGACGCCCTTGAGGAGCGCGGAGTACGGCGAGCCCGCGCCGGCGGCCGTCTGGATGACGGCGCCCTGCGGCTTCACGGCGATGCCGCCGATGGCGTCGCGGTTCTTGACGGCGTCGGCGCCCTGCTCGGGCGTCGAGTAGGTCTTGACGTCGAACGCGCCCGGCTTTTCCTTCTCGAGCGTCGAGGTGATCTTCGACGTCACCTGCTGCGGGCCGCTGGCGGCGAGGGGTAGATCCTTCGCGCCGGAGTGCACGGCCGGCGTCGCGAACGCGAGCAGCATGAGGCCGAGGACGACGGGCAGCGCGAGGACGAAGACGAGCAGCGGCGGCTGCTCCTTCTCGGGTTCCTCGACGCGTTCGGCGCCGTCGGCCTCGACGCCGTTCTGCGTCGTGCCGGTCGTCGCGGGCGCCTCGGTGCGGGCCTGTGCCTCCTCGGCGCGGGCCGCGTCGAGGTCTGCGTGCGTGTGGTGCTCGCCGCGCATGGGCGGCGTGGGTTCGGTCATGACGGCTCCTGATGCCGGGGAGCGGTGCCTGGGCGCGTGGCTCGTGGCCGCTCTGCGATGTCGTGCGATTGACCCCAGCATGGCCCGCCCTGATGCGATGATGCCACCGTGGTGAATTCTTCGCGGGGGCGTCCCAAAGGTGGTAGTGATGCCCGAGAACGCCTGTTGGAGGAGGCCAGAGCACAGTTCTTGGCCTCCGGATACCGCGGCACGTCAGCCCGGTCGATCGCCCGGGAGGCCGGTGTGGACCACTCGTTGGTGAATTATCACTTCGGGACGAAGCGGCTGCTGTTCGCCGAGGCGATGGCGCTGCAGTTCAGCCCGACGTTCGCCGTCGAGTCCGTGTTCAGCCGTGCCCGGGGCAAGCCCCCGCAGCGCGTGGCCGAGGAATCCCTGATGGCCATCATCACCGTGTGGGAGAGCGCGGGCTCGCGCCCGGTGCTGCAGGAGACGGTCGAAGGTGTGCTCGGCGATCCCGCCATCCGCGGGTTGTTCAGCGAGTTCATCACCGCCGAGCTGCTGACGCACGTGCGCGATCACATCGGAGGCGCCGACGCCTCCCGCCGTGCTGCGGGCGTCGGAACCGTCATCTCCGGGCTCGTGTTCGCGCGCTACCTCATCGGCATCGAGCCGATCGCCTCCATGCCGCCGCGCGACGTCGTCCGCACCCTCGCGCCGATGATCGCGCTGCAGCTCGGACGTTGACGCTGACGCCGGCGTCGCTGCCGGCGTCGTCGGTCGCGGGTCAGGCGCCAGTGCGCTCGCGGTCGGGACCGATCGTCTGGGCGCATCACCTGTGACGGTCGCCGGACGCTGACGGGCTGCGGCGTCCTGCCGTCGTCACGCGGGCGACCGGGCCTCACCCGTCTGCGCAGGGGCTTGTCGCCGATCTTCGCGATGCGCTCGGCGTACTGAGCCGGAAAGCCCATCGGACGCTCGTCGTCAGAACCGGCGAGCCGGACGAGGGCGGCGTCATGCCAGGGGCCCGGCGTGACGACGGAATCGATGCGCGAATCGCAGAGGGGGACGGGCGGGCGCCTTGTAGGCCCGGCCACCTGTGAACCCCCCGCAGCGGTCGACGTCCTGCGATGCCGAGCCCCACCGTAGCGCCCGCCTCACGGCAGCGGTGTCGTCACCAGAGCGTCATCGAATCTCGCAGCACGCGTTCGACGTCGGTCTCGGTGATGTCGACGGGCGCCGTCGCGAGCAGGCGCTGCTGCTTCATCGCGCCGTCGACGAGCTGCGGCAGGTCGCTGCTCGAATAGCCCAGTGCAACAAGGCCGTTGGGCAGGCCGATGTCGCGCATGAGGCGACGCAGTGCGTCGGGCAGCGCATCGCAGCCGAGGTCGCTGCCGGCGGTGTCCGGTTCCAGCAACGCGGCCAACTCGTGGTGGCGCCCCGGGTCGGCGGGGTAGAGCAGCGCGAACGCGGCGGGCGCCGTCATCGCTACGGCCATGCCGTGCGGCACCATCGGGTGGTCGGCGTCGTAGCCGTCGGGGCGGAAGTCGCGCACCATGCCGGCGATCGGGTAGGCGCACGCGTGCGGCACGTGGACGCCGGCGTTGCCGAACCCCATGCCCGCGAACGTCGCCGCGAGCGCCATCGCGCCGCGCGCGTCCACGTCGTCACCGTCCGCGACGGCGGTGCGGAACGACGTCGCGAGCAAACGCACGGCCTCGCGCGACCACATGTCGCTGATCGGGTTGGCGCCGCAGTACGGCACGCGCTCCTCGGCACGCTTGGCGGCGAATTCGGTGTACGGCTTGGCCGCGTAGCTCTCGAGGGCGTGGCAGAGGATGTCCATGCCCGCGGCCGCGGTGACGCCGGCGGGCTGCGTCATCGTCAATTGCGGGTCGACGACGGCGAGCCGCGGGCGCAGCGACGCATGGCTGATGCCCGTCTTGACATTCGCTTCGAGCACGTCGAGGACGCAGATCGTCGTCGACTCGCTGCCCGTGCCGGTCGTCGTCGGCACGGCGATGACGGGCACGAGCGGCTTCGTCGGGTTCTTGCCGCCACCGACGGGCGCGTTGATGTAGTCGACGAGGTCGCCGTCGTTCGTCGTCATGAGGGCGATGGCCTTGGCCGTGTCGATGCTCGAGCCACCCCCGACGGCGACGATCGCGTCCCACGGCCCGTTCTTGCGGGCCCAGTCGGTGGCTTCCTGCAACGAGGCGTCGCTCGGCTCGACGCGGGCGCCGGTGAAGACGTCGACGCTGATGTCACCGCCCGTCAGGACGTCGGCGACGCGTCGCGTGATGCCTGCGTCCGCGACGCCCGGATCACTCACGACGGCGACGCTGCGCGCGCCGAGATTGGATGCGTCCCAAGCGATCTCGTCGATGGCTCCGGGGCCGAACTTCAGTTGGGGGCTGCCGTAGGTGAACACCGTTTCGTCCATGGGCTCGACGGTACGCGAGTGAAACGAACGAGGCACCTGGCCCGGGGCGGAACTGTTCGAACCTCGTGACGTCCCACTCGGCGCAGATCGCGCCGAGTGGGGCAATCGGTCGGCGCGAACGTCCCACGTGGTGCAGTTCCGCACCGTGTGGGGCGTCGAGCGTCGCCCCGCCGTGTCAGCGTCGACGTCTCGAGCGCGCCCGCGTCGACGATCGCCGCACCTGCGCGGCCGTCAGCCGCTCATGCCGGCGCATCTCACGCGCGACGCGGGCCTGAGCGCGCTCGAGCGGCAGTTCCTGACGGCGTCGGCGCGCGGCCTGCATCTGTGAGCGCATCGTCGCGCGCATCTGTTCGCGCGGGTAGGGGCGGCCGCCGATGAAGTCGCGCACGGCGTTCCAGCGTTCGTCGTAGGCGTCGTTGAAACGCGCGTGGGAGCGCCGATCGAGCCACCCGCCCGTCTTGTATCGCTTGGTCGCCCACCACGATCCGGGTTTCGCGACGCGCACGGCACCCACGACGGCGAGACCGGGCACGAACACGCCGATCAACCCCGTCAGCAGCTTGCCCTTGAGGATCGTCAGGACGACGAACCCGAAGTTGATGACGATGCCCACCGCGACGACGACGCCGGGCACTCCGTCGCTGCCGGGGACGATGTCGAGCGGGTTCGCGCCCAGGACGAGGGCTGCGGTGATGGCGACGGCGACGAGCAGGGCGCTGATCGACTGGCGTCCCTCCTCCTGCCAGTAGACGTCCTCGAGGTGCAGCCACATCGCGAACTCGTCGAGGGTGAGGGCGGCTCCCGTGCCGAAGATCGCCGCGAGCAGGTTGAGCCACAGGCCGCGCTCGGGCAGGTACGTGATGAGCATGAGGCCGCTGAACAGCAGCATGAGGATGCCCCACACCTGATGGTGGATGTGGATGCCCGCGATGGCGATGTTGCGGAACATGCCCGGCTCGGCGTTCTCCTTGAGGTACGCCTCGGCCTGGTCGGCGCGGTGACGGATGTAGCGCGTCGCGGTGCGCGTCGCGGCCGTCGCGAGGACGAAGAAGATGAGCAGCCACAGCACGGCGTGGCGGCTCGGGTCGATCATGTCTTCATCGTAGGCGCGGCAACTGCCCGTGCCCCGGACGGCATCAGCCGGCGTCGCACCCCCCGTCGCAGCATCATTGCCCGAAATCGCGTCGTGCTTGACGCGTTCTCGGGCACGATGCGCCGCTACCTAGCCGGCCGGAATACTTTCACGTGCGGACGCTTCTCACCCCGCGAGCGTGAGCGGCGTCATACTGGTCGGGCGTGGTTCGCGACCCCGCCCGACCTCACTCGACAGCAAAGGCAGTCCGATGACCGACAACACCACCCCGGCGGGCGGCTCGTCCCGCATCGACGGCGCTTCCGAGCGCGAAGTCGCCCGCAACGACACGTCGGATCGATCGGTTGACCAGAATGATGCACGACTCGACGGCGGCTACGCCCAGGCGCACGAGCAGCGCGGTCCGCAGGGAAGGACAGGTGAATCGGCGAGCGAGTACCCGTCTCACACGTCTCGGGGCCAGAGCTACGGACAGCAGAGCGCGCCCCACGCAGAGCAGGGCAAGTCCCATGATTCACAGCGATGGCAGGACGCGAGCGGGCCACATTCCGCAGCGTGGCAGGACGGCCGACCATACGGGCAGCAGCAGCCTCAACCCGGACAGCACGATGCCCACCAGCAGGGTCAGCAGTACGGTCTTCAGGGCCACGCCTTCTCGAACCACGGGTTCCAGAACTCTCCCCACGACCAGCAGGCTGGTGCGCCCTTCTCGTCAGGCGGTCAGTGGCATGCGTCGCCCGGGTACCAGGGGCAGCAGGGTGCTGGAGGCGGGCAGTACGACCAGTCCGCAGGCGGGCAGTACGGTCAGCAAGGGGTGCCGTGGGGCGCTTCGGACGGACGGGGCCCGGGCGCTGCGCCGGGCAACCCATGGAATGCTCAGGGTGCCCCCACCAACTGGAACACCAAGGGCGCGCCCGCGAAGGGGGCGGCCCCTCTGCGTCAGCCCGACGGCACGTTGCACCTGGGCAATTCGGCGCTGGCGGCCTCACTCCTCGCCCAGCTGTTCGTCATGCTGGGGTGCATCGGCCCCTGGGCGAGTGTGTTCGGCATCTCCGCGTCGGGAATGAACGGTGACGGCGTCTTCGTGTTGCTGTTCGCATTGGCGGCGGCGGGTCTCGTCGGGGCGTTCCTCGCCGGGAAGCTTCCGCCGAAAGCACTGTGGGGCGCTGTCGTCGCGGCGGGATTGTGCGCGTTGATCGGTCTCATCGACGCGGTCAACGTCGGGTCCTACATGGCGTGGGGGCTGGTCATGGTGGTGTTCTTCAGCATCATCGCCACTGCTGCGACAGTGTTCGGCACGTTGCGCCGCTGAACCGGCCGTCGCCCGGCGCCGGTCGCGGTGGCGCCGCGTTCATTGCGTCGGGTGCCGCGAACGGGCAAGGATGGTGGGATGACTGACGATTCGCAGCAGGCTTCCGGGGCCGTCGACACCGTCCTGTTCGACGTCGACGGCACCCTCATCGACTCGACGTACCACCATGCCATCGCGTGGGCGCGTGCGTTCGCGCGCTTCGACCTGTATCCGCCGCTGTGGCGCGTGCACCGCTCGATCGGCATGGGCGGCGACCAGCTCGTCCCGAACCTCGTCGGCGACGACGTCGAGAGCAAGCACGGCGGCGACCTGCGCGACGCGTGGGAGGAGGAGTACGAGAAGCTCCTGCCCGAGGTGCGCGGATTTGACGGCGCTGCCGACGCCGTGCGCGCCGCGCGCAGCAAGGGCTACAAGGTGGCGCTCGCGAGCAGCGGCAAGGAGGAGTTCACTGACGCTGCGCTCGAGAAGGTCGGGCTGACGCGCGACGACTTCGACGCCGTCACCTCCTCCGACGACGCCGACAACAGCAAGCCCGAACCCGACATCCTCGAGGTCGCGCTGAAGGAGGCAGGCGGCTCGAAGGGCGTCCTCATCGGCGACGCGACGTGGGACGTCGAGGCCGCCAAGAAGGCCGGCATGTCGACGATGGGGCTGCGCACCGGCGGTTTCTCCGCCGCCGAGATGCATGACGCGGGCGCCACCGACGTCGTCGACGCCATCACCGACCTGCGCGACGGCACCTGGCTCGACCGCCTGAACTGACGCCGTAGATCGGTCCCGTAGGTCCATCTGGCTGGGGGCACCCCGAAGACACCGAGCGAAATGTTCGAATGCGAGCGGCACAGCGCTCGTGTTCGACCATTTCGCTCGTTCTCACCCCGCTCGTCCCGGGTCGGACGTGCGTCACATCCCGGACTCGCCGACCGTCCGAGTGGCAATCACCCGTCGAACAGGGGACGGTGTTGACATGTCGACTCAAGCCGGTGGCGACAGACAGGCCTCGCCCGTCTCGCCCGAACCGTCGAAATCGTCCGCCCAGCCGCCCACCGACGACGCCCCGCTGGGCGCCCTCGAATCGGGGCTGAAACCGCGTCACGTCACGATGATCTCGATCGCCGGCGTCATCGGCGCCGGCCTGTTCGTCGGCTCGGCGAACGCGATCCAGCTGGCCGGCCCGAGCGCCATCATCAGCTATGCGGCGGCCGGCCTCGTCGTCGTCCTCGTCATGCGCATGCTCGGCGAGATGGCGACCGTCAACCCGGATACGGGTTCGTTCAGCGTCTACGCCGACCGCGCGCTCGGCAAGTGGGCCGGGTTCTCGATCGGCTGGCTGTACTGGTGGGCGTGGGCGCTCATCATCCCCGTCGAGGCGACCGCCGGCGCGACGATCCTGCACAACTGGATCGACTGGCCGCAATGGGTGTTCGCGTTCCTCATCACGGCGATCCTGACGGCGACGAACCTCGTCAGCGTCGGCAACTACGGCGAGTTCGAGTTCTGGTTCGCGCTCATCAAGGTCGTCATCATCATCGGGTTCATCGCGCTCGGCGTACTGGCGATCCTCGGCATCCTGCCGACGAGCGACGTCTCCGGCGTGCACGGCCTCACCGACCACGGGTTCTTCGGTGGCGGCGTCGGCGGCATCTTCGCCGCGATGCTGACGACCACGACGACGTACCTCGGCACCGAGATCGTGACGATCGCCGCGGCCGAGTCCAACAACCCCGTCGGCGGCATCCGCAAGGCCGTCAACAGCGTCATCTGGCGCATCTCGATCTTCTACCTGGGTTCGATCATGGTCGTCGTGTGCCTCGTCGACTGGACGAGCCCCGACCTCGCGTCCAAGGGTTCGTACCAGTACACGCTCGAGACGATCGGGCTCGGCCGACTGACGACCGTCCTCGACCTCGCGATCCTGACGGCCGTCGCGAGCTGCCTCAACTCGGCGCTCTACACCGCGAGCCGCATGGCGTTCAGCCTGGGCCAGCGTGGTGACGCGCCGAAGTCGTTCGGGCGGACGAACAAGCGCGGCGTGCCCGTCGCGGCGATCCTCGCGAGCGTCGTCGTCGGCTTCTTCTGCGTCGCCCTCAACTACGTGCTGCCCGACAAGATCTTCGCCTACCTGCTGTCGACGGCCGGATGCGCGGCACTGTTCGTGTACCTGTGCATCTCGTTCACGCAGCTGCGCTCGCGCCGCGCGATGGACGCGGCAGGCACGACGGTCCGGGTGCGCATGTGGCTGTTTCCGTGGCTGACGTACGCGACGATCGCGTTCATCCTGCTCATCCTCGTCATGATGGCGTTCGACGACGGCCAATCGCAGAACCTGTGGTTCTCGCTCGCGGTGGCAGCGATCGTGCTCGTCGCGGCGTTCGCCCGTCACGGCTTCACGGGTGGCTCGGACGAAGAGATCGTCGAGGCCGCCGAGCAGGGGCTCGCCGAACACGACGACCCCGATGTTCCCGACGATGCCGACGACACGACGGCTACCTCGACCGAGGCTCACCGCAACGACGCCTGAGCACTTCCGTCCACCCTTGATTCCTGTCCCCATCGGCGAACGGCGTCCACAACGGCGATTCCTGTCCACATGTGCGATTTTCGCCCGCCTTCACCCCGAGCCCTCGGCTTCGGCGGCGGACGCGACGTCGGGTGGCAGGATCGAGCTGTGAGCACCTACGTCATGTTCCTGCGCGGCATCAACGTCGGGGGCGTGCGCGTGCCCATGCCGCGTTTGCGCGAAGTGCTGACGGAGGCGGGTGCCCGCGAGGTGACGACGTGGCTCGCGACGGGCAACGTCCGTCTCGCATTCGACGGCCCCGCCGACGACCTCAAGACACTCGCCGAGCGTGTCCTGTGCGACGAGTTTGACTACGACGCCTACGTTCTCGTGCGTGACGCGGACGAGCTCGCGAACATCGTCGACGCCTGGCCGTTCACGCCCGACGACGCGCACCACCGCTACGTCGTGCTCGGGGGCGCGCCCGCCTACGACGACGCTCAGGCCGCCATCGACGCCAACCCCAGCGACGAACACGTCCTGGCCGCCGGTGACGACCTCTACTGGCGCACCCTCAAGGGCGCCACGACGACGTCGCCCGTCGCAAAGGTGCTCGCCCGCCCGCGCTGGAAGTCGACGACCACCACGCGCAACCTCAACACCCTCGAGAAGATGCTCGCCTGACGCACCAGCACCAGCACCAGCACCAGCGGGCAACGGCCGGATGGCGGGTAACTCCGCCTCACCAACCCGCACGCGCAGCCGACGACGCCCAGCCCGCCGTCCCCCTGCCATGGCGCCCCACCGTCACACCCAGGCCGCGGCGTCCAACTCGTCACTCGCAGGCAACAGCGGCCAGCCCGTCACCCCCGAGGCGCTTCACCGCCGTGGTCGATGAACGGACGGCGGAAGTCGGGTGTCGACAGGCCCTTGGCGGCGAACTCGGTGTCGTCGAGGTCGGCGTCGCCGTGCTGCGACGCGTGCTTGTACTGGACGCTGCGGGCGCTCCACAGGGAGCGACTCGCGATGAACTGCCCGAGGACGGCGCCGGTGCCGATGGCAAGGGCGACGGCCATCGCTTCGAACAGGTACGCGCCGGCGCTACCCGAGTGCGTCGCGAGCGCCGCGAACCCCTTGTAGAGCACCATGCCCGGCACGAGCGGCGAGATGGCGACGTCGAGGGCGCCGGACGTCGGCAGGTGCGTCGGGCGTGCCATGACGACGCTGACGATGCCGAGCCCCATCGCGGCGACGCTCGTCGCGGTGAAGTTGGAGATCCCGGCGGCGCTGAGCAGCAGGTAGATGGCGCGCGCCGCGGCGCCGAGCAGCGCGAACAGCGGCAGGTGGCGCCAGCGTGCGTGGCTGAGCAGCGCGAATCCGATGGCGATGAGCGCGGCGGCGAGCGTCGTCTGCCACGCGACGGGGTTGCCGTTGCCGGTCTTCTCGATGTCGAGATGCACGCCGACGTGCGCCACGCCGTACACCGCGCCGATGGCGCCGACGACGAGCCCGAGCGTCAGGATCGTCGATTCGATGAGGCGCCCGCAGGCCGTCAGGTACCAGCCCGTCAACAGGTCCTGGATAGCGCTGACGGAGGCGCTGCCGGCCAGCTGCGTCACGAGCGCGGCGGTGATGATGACGCCCGGCGAGCCGATCGGGAACACTGCGACGAGCACCGCACCTGTCGCGACGGCGAGCCCGGCGGCGATCGCGCGTCCGTAGTACGACGGCAGCTGCACGCGTGCGAGCCAGGCGCTGACGACGTCGATGATGACGGCGCACACCGTCGCGATGAGGCAGACGCCCAGCGACCCGCCGAGCAGCCACGCGAACCCGAAGCCCATCGCCGCTGTGCCGAGCGTCTTGAGAGTGCGCGTCTGCGGCGGTTCGGCCTCCAGCTCGTCGAGACGTCGCAGCGCTTCACGGATGTCGATGCGTGAGGTGACGACATCCTCGACGATGTGTTCGAGCACCGTCAGCACGTGCACGTCGAGGCCGGCCGCGCCGACGGTCTGAACGCGCGTGACGGGTGTCGCGTCGTCCGCGGGCGTGTAGCTGAGCGTGATCTGACCCATCGTGACGTTCGCCGTCGTGGTCGCGAAACCGTTGACGCGGGTGATCGTCAGCATGGCCTGGGTGACGTTGGCCGACGGAGATCCGTTGCGCAGCAACATGCTTCCGGCGCGCAGGGTGAACGTGAACAGGTCGTCGATGGGGCGGGAGGAAGGCACGCCGTCACGGTGTCAGGACGCGGGGCGCGGAGTCCACTCGGACGCTCGCCCAGCAGGCAGGGTGCGCTGTCACCGCCCGGCTCTAGGGTGAGGGCATGAGTGAAACCGGCGCGAGAGAGGGCCACGGCGAGCGCGCGAACGAACCCGTCAGCGGTTCGACGGCCTCTGGCGACGCGACGGCCGCGGACGCCGTGCATGGCGACAGGATGAGCGCCGCCACATCGGGCCGCATCGCGGCGACGCCGACCGCGGCGTCGTCGACTTCAGCGGGCGCGAACGCCGGAACGATGCGCAGCGTCGCCGTGTTCTGCGGGTCGACGCCGGGCGCCCACCCGGCGCTCATGGACGCGGCGTACGACGCGGGGCGAGTCATCGCCGAACGGGGTCTGACGCTCGTGTACGGCGCGGGCGGCGGCGGCCTCATGGGCGCGGTGAGCCAGGGCGCGCTCGACGCCGGGGGCGAGGTCGTCGGGTTCATTCCGTCGCTCATGGTCGAGCGCGAATGGGGGCGGCACGACCTCACGGAGTTCCACGAGGTCGACACGATGCACACGCGCAAGGCCGGCATGGCCACGCGCGCCGACGCCTTTCTCACGCTGCCCGGCGGCCTCGGCACGCTCGAGGAGATCTTCGAGGTCTGGACGTGGCGCACCATCGGTTACCACGACAAGCCGGTGGGTTTCCTTGACGTAAAAGGGTTCTGGCGCCCGCTGCTCGACGCGGTGCAGGGTCTGGCGGACGCCGGGTTCATCCGGCAGAGCGTCATCGACGACGCCGTCGTCGCCCCGACCATCGATGAGGCCCTCGACGCTCTCGCCGCCCGCTGCATCGTCAGCGGTGCGGATCTGCGCGGCGGGTCGAGGCGCGTTCGGATGTGCTCGCGCGCTTGAGCGGTGAGGCCGCCGACGTCGATGACGCGCACGTGGCGACGGTGGCGCCTGCTGACGGCGGGTTTGCCTGGGCGAGAACGGCAGTGAGCAACGAGTCGCCTGCCGGCAGAGCCACCGATGGCGGAGATGATGCTGACAACGTCAGTCGTGATGACACCGACGACGCCGACCTCACCGACTGGCAGCGTCAGTGGCTCGACGTCAGCGCACCCGAGGATGAGCCTGACGAAAGCATCCCGACCGTTGACGCCGGCGGTTGATGGGAGGGCATCCCCGCCGTCAGACAGTTGCTGCTCGACGGTCTCGAGCCCGCCTGCCGTCGCTGCCAGGCCCGCCCACACCGCAGTGACCTCGAACGGGGCACGCCCGAAGCCCGAGACGCGAACGCCCCCGCACCGTCAGATACGGGAGCGTCGAGCGGGCCGGTCAGGCGGCGTGCTTCTGCAGCGTCGCGCCGAGGGCGGGCAGCGCGTCCTTGATCATGTCGGCGGCCTTGCCGCGGAACGTGCCGTAGACCTTCGCGATCTGGTCGCGCGACGTCGAGTTGGCGCGCGCATCGGCGATCTTGAGGATGTCGGCGCTCACCTCGTCGCCGCGACCCTTGAGGTATGCGCCGAAGTCGCCCTGGCCACCGAAGGCGTCCCAGTACGGGTCGAAGATCGCGACGATCTGGTCGAGGTTGTCGTTGAGCGCCGACACAACGTCGACCTTCTTCTTCGCGCCCGCGTACGCCGTCTTGATCGCGGCGCCGCTCAGGCCCTTCTTGCCGGAGACCTCGGAGTCGATCGTGGCAGCGAGATCCTTCGCGACGGCGGGACGCACGGCCGGCTGCAGCAGCTTCTCGGAAAGCGACATGATGATGCCTTTCTGTGGCGGTTCGTTTCGCCCGTCAGCCTAGCGTCAGCCCTCGTCGACGGCCCGCGCATCATGCGCCTTCGCGCCTGCCCCACCACACCAGGGCGCCCACCCCGTACACATCTGCGATTTTCGTCCACGTTCGCCCGCCACCGCCGACGGGCGGCGCGCCAGAGCCGATCCCACGGGCTGGGGCCGGGCAGAGCGGGCGAGCGTCTCGCGGTACAACAGGACGGTGACCGAACCCCGCGAACAGCGCCGCACCACCCTTCCGTCGGCAGCGCCGAGACACCCGCTCGTCACCGGGCGCACGGTCCTGCGCGTCATGACGGGTGACGACATCGACGCGGTCGTCACCTACCGCACCCGCCCGAACGTCTACCGCTGGCTCAGCCACGGCGGCCTCGCCGCAGCGCAGCTTCGGGAGAAGTTCCAGCGGCGCATCGAACGCATGACGAAGCCGAGCGACGAACGATCCGAGGTCCAGTTCGTCGTCGAACGGGAGGGGCACGTGATCGGTGACTGCGGATTCGCGATCACCCGCGCCTGGACGAAGGACGACGCTCCGACACCGCATCTCGTCGCGCGCATCCACTACGCACTCGACGATGCCGTCGCCGGCCAGGGGATCGGCACGGAGGTGGTGCGTGCACTCGTCGACCACGCGTTCAGCCTCCCTGACGTCCACCGCGTGCAGGCCGACGTCTTCGCCGGCAACGTCGCATCAGGCCGCGTGCTCGAGAAGCTGCGTTTCCGGCGAGAAGGCTACTTCGTCGATGACGGCGTCATCGACGGCGCGTTCGTCGACGCCTGCCTCTACTCGCTGCTGCGTCGCGAATGGGAGGCCCCCGACCACCCGGCCTGATTGCGCGGAAACGCGTCACATCCGACGCGTCTTCGGGCGAAGATCGACGCGACCCCGAGCCTGTCAGCCCCGAACGACCAGCCCGAACCCCGTCACCCCACCGGCTGACGCGAGCGACTGCGCCGCTTCGACCGGTTCAGACGCCGCCACACCCACGTCTCGGGCACCTGCACGCCGGTGGCGATGTATTCGGCGGAGGCGTCGCTGAACTGTGTCTGCACGAGTGCTTCGAGGCCCCAGTGGTGGCCGACGACGAGCACCTGGTCGTCGGGTGTCACCGTCATCGTGTCGTCGGGTGCGTAGATGTGCTCACCGTTGCGGATGAGCATGAGCGCCACGAGCGGGAGCTTCGAGTCGCGGTCGTCGGGGTTGGCGAGCAGCTGTCCGATCGTCAGTTCGGCGTGCAGCAGCCAGCGATGCAGCGCGGGCGAGCCGGCCGCGGAGAGGTCGATGATCGCGCGGTCCTTCGCGACGTCGCCGCAGCGGTTCGTCAGGTTCATCAGGAGGCGCTCGGCGAACTCTTCCGGCTGCGTCACCGCGTATTCGACGAAGCTCCAGAACAGCGGCGTGATGACGCGCGCGAGGCTCTCCTGCGCGACGAGTTCGGTGGGCGTGAACACCGAGTCGATGCCGAGCGCCGTGATGATCGACGCGCGCGCGTCAGACTGCTGGCGCACGCCGACGAACAGGTCCTTGCGCTCGAGCTTCGCGTGCTCGGCGAGGGCGAGGTTCGTCGTGTCGTTGCGCGTACCGGCGATGAAACCGCTCGCGCCACTGACGTCGGGGTGGCCCTCTTCCGGGTCGGCCATGACGACGTGCATGCCGGCGCGATGCAGGTCGTTCGACACCTCGGCGCCGAAGTCGTCATCGGAGGCGACGACCCACGTCCCGCCCGATTTCGGTTCGTACCGCGGCGGCAGCGGCAGGTCGCGCGGGTCCATCAGCCACGTGACGAGCCGGTACGTCTCGGGCCGTTGCAGCGCGAGCACGAGGTAGGCGCCGTAGCGGTCGCTCGGGTTGATGACGGCGTTCGGTGCGAAGTCGCGCATGCTTTCCTCGACGCGCGCGTCGGTGCAGCGCGCGATGACGCTCATGCCGGGGCGCAGCACCGTGGCGTTCATGACGATGGCGAGGTTGTCGGTGTCGTCATCGGTCAGGGCGAGCACGCCGTCGCAGTGCTGGTTGGCGAGGCCCGCCATGCCGAGTACCGCGGGCAGGCTCGCGTTCGCCTCGAGCGCGGGCACCTCGCTCTGCAGCTCGTCGGTCATGATGCGGTCGAGGCGCCCTTCGTGCCGGTCGATGACGACGAACCGGCGCCCCTGGAAGTCGAGTTCGCGACAGACCTGACGCCCCGCCTGGCCGTACCCGCAGACGATGAGGAACGGCTCACGGATGCGCTTGACCTTCGCGCGGAAGCGCTGCATCGCGAGCGCGTGCTGAAAACTGGCCGACTGCAGCAATGACAGCAGCGTTCCGATCGCGTACGCCCATCCGACGACCGTCATGAAGATGCACACCGTCACCCACATGCGTTGCGGCGTCGTGAACGGGTAGATCTCGCCGAACCCGATCGTCGAGGCGGTGTAGGAGATGAAGTAGAACGCCTCGAACGCGCTCAGGTGCGTCGTGTGGCCGCCCTCATCACGGCCGGGCACGAGCGTCAGGCCGAGCACGGAGATCGCGAACACCGTGATGATGAAGATCAGCGGCGCGCGCATGCGTCGGATGACGATGAAGATCGCGTCCGTCGACGGCGCCTCGTCGGGGATCTCCACGGCGCGCCGCACGCGCGTAGTGTGCCGCGTCGGGCGTCGGACGAGGAAGGCGAGCAGGTTGTTCATGGCTCAGCGGCGACGGTAGGAGATCGTCTCCGAGACGAGCAGGACGACCGAGACGATGTTCGCGAGCAGCGCGCCGCCGGAGAGGCTGACGATGCTCGCCGTCGTCCCGGGGCTGTTGTGATAGCCGCTGGCCAGGACGTAGTACGCGGCCGCCGCGACGAGCTGCAGGACGGCGACGAGCGACGTCGCGAGGTGCACGGCGCCGATCTGCGTGCGGTCGCCGAACTTCAGCACGAGTGCGATGAGGTTGACGAAGATCGCGACGTACAGCTCGTTGATGTTGTGCAGTTTCGGCTCGGCCATGTCGCCGATGAAGAAACCGAAGTTCATCGTGGCCGACAGCAGCACGAAGAAGCCGAAGACGACTTTCTCGAGGTTCATGTCCCCGAGCCTAACGGGGACGCCGCTGCGGGCCGGCACGCTCAGTTCGGCGGGGCCGGGGGCCCTTCGGCTCCCGGTGAGATGAAGTACGAGTCGTCCATGGCCGGGTGCGGCGCGATGGGCACGACCTGCATGCGCACACGCTCCTCGGCCCAGCGCTGCTGTTCGACGCTCTCGCGGGCCTCGTTGACAGCCTCGCACTGCTCGGCGTCGAAGTAGAACTCGAGCGCTGCGGCACGCGAGTCGAGGCGCGAGAACTTCTCGTAGTCGGTCGTGCCGTCGGCGGCTCGTACGAGCTGTGCGACGGCGCGTTCGACCGACGCGCGCCGCACGCGCCGCGCCACGTGCGGCAGGATGTCGACGCGCCCGTCCTCGCTGACGATGATGACCATCGAGCCCTTGCCTCGCCCTGCGAGGTACCGGATGGCGGAGTTGTAGCGAGCACCGCGTGAGATGTCGCCGGTGCCGGTGGCTGCGCCGTCGAGGATGACGCCGACGGCGTGACACTTGCCGTCAGGGCTGACGAGGACAGCGCCGTCGATCTTCGTCAGCGCGTCGAACGCGTGCGCGCCCAGGTGCGTGGGCTCGATCGTGTAGGCCTGCGGCAGCAGGCGTTCCCCCTCGCGGCGCGCGTCGGGGTGGACGACGAGCATCGTGCCGTGCTGCTGCCGGACGCAGGCCTGCGTCATGCCCCACAGCGCGTCGACGTGCTCGCTGAGCGCGTCGGGGAAGACGCGGTTGACGGCGTGCGCGAACGTCTCGACGTCGATGACGTCGCGCGGCAGGCTCGGCTCGCCGTTGTCGACGCGCAGGAACGGCGTGTCGGCGTGCCACAGCTCCCACGCGCCGTTGCCGACGACCTTGATCTCGAAGACCTCCTCCGTCGCCGGGGCGTACCCCTCGAGCATGCGCCCGATGCCGTAGACGGTGCGCCCGTCGCACAGCAGCTCGAAGCCGGGGCCCGTCATCTCGAGGGCCTTGCGGAACGAGCGTGGCACGCCGACGGGCACGTCGTGCTCGAACGTCACCTCGCACGCGACGTCGGGGTGCCCCTGGGGGGCGAGGACGACGGAGCCGAGGCTCGCGCGGCCCTCGTACGTCTGCGCGCTGACGGCGTCGCACGCGTCGCGCAGGCCGTGCGGAAACTTCTGCCCGGCGCGTGAGGCGCACCCGTTGATGAACGTGTCGGCCGCCGAACGCAGCACAGCGCCGGCGTCGAGGCCGATGAGTGAACCAGGGTGGACGCGGTCGAGTTCGTGGCTCGCGGCGCGCAGCACGTCGTCGATGACGGCCTCGGGAAAGTTGCCGGGCACGCCGAGGCCGTCAGCGAGCGTCGTGCGTAGGCGCGGCACTTCACTCGCAGGGTCGCGCAGCACCGCCAGCACCGGGAAGACGCGGTAATCGCCGACGACGATGCTGATGCCGACGTGGACGACGCGGTCGGCGAACGTCGCCGCACGCGTCAGGGCCTCGCGCATCACGTCTCGGCGGCACCCCTCGCGCAGAGCGGCGAGGTAGTGGTCGGGGTGCCAGGTCGCCGTCGACTCATCGTCGGTGCGCGACGGGCACATGCGCGCGCGACGCTCCTCGAACAGCGACGTGAAGTGCGGGTGCAAATTCTCGAGGCGGGTGACGTCGAACGCGTCGCGCTGTGGTTCGACGAGGACGGGCAGCGCATCGTCGCCGTCAGGGATGCCGATGAGGTAGCCGCGCGGGTCGAGTTCGACGCCCGCGCGGTCGAGGGCTTCGTCGGCAATGCGCTCGATCGACCACCGCAGCTCGTGCTGGCCGTCCCACATGTGCGGCGCGAGGCTGATCCGGGGGTCCATGCCCGCCATGGTTTCATCCCTTGGCGGTGCCCCCCAAAGGGGCATTCGTTCGGCAGACGGACGTTGCCACGGCGCGGGCAGATCCGAGTGGGGCGGTGGGGCCAGGTTGCCATGAGACCCGGCACCACCACCCTTGGGGAATGTCGCTCAGTGCCGCCCACCGCGGGCGTCGCGCGCTCGCGTCAGCTCTGCGGAGCGTCTCCGCCGCGACGCATCGGCGTCTCGCCGTCGCCGTTCGTGTTGGCGCGGCGCTCGCCACCGAAGTCGCCCTCGGAGCCGGCCGACTCGAGACCCTCGCCCTGGTACGACGTGTTCGGGTCGAGCGACGACGACGGTGCGTCGGCGCCGATGGCGCGCTCGACCGGGTTCTCACCGCGCGACTGGTCACCAGCCGCCGACATGCCGTCCTGGCCGACGGCGCGCTGCGTCGCCGTCTCACCGCTGTCCTGTGCGCCGGCCGCGAGGTCGGCGTCGTAGGCGCGCTCGGAGCCGACGGCCGTCTCGCCGAACGAACCCGTCGTCGTGCCGGCGCCCGCACCTGCTGCCGCGCCTGCCCCGGCGCCCTGCTCAGCAACCTTGTCGACGCCCTTGAGCGCAGCGCCCTGAGCCTTGCTGATCTTGTCGCTGTACTTGCCGCCCGTCTTCGAATCGACGGTGGCGCCGGCCTTGTCGACGGCGCCGGCGATCTTGTCACGGTTGGCGTCGGCTGCCGCGGCGGCCTTCTCCTTGGCGAGGGCGGCCTTCTCGTCGAGGCCGAGTTCGGTGGCCTTGGCCCTGATCTTGTCCATGAATGACATCGTGGTCTCCCTGCGTCGATGGATCTCTTGACTCGTACAACCCAGCGTGGACCTCGAAAGTTCCCCCGCGCAAGAGCTCGCGTGACATGACCATTGCGTGGTCTCTAGCGCCGCGACGCCATGACCACAGCCCTGACGAGCGCCACCGTCGGCGCGCTCGCCCCAGCGTCCCGATCGGACGCTACGTCGCCCGCTGGATCCCCAATTACTGCGGGCGCTTCGGTGTCGGCGGTGTCGGTGGCGACGTCAGCGACGTCACCCCAGGGCGCCGACGGGGGGCTCGCGGTGCTCGCCGCGCACCGCGACACGGTGTCGCTGGAGATCCACGACGTCTCCGGAGCGCTGGTACCACCCGGCTGACGGCGCTGCCCACGCGCAGGCGCTCAAGCGGCTGCGCGGGCGGGCCCAGGGCAACGCGCAGGTCGCGGTGGCGAAGGACCCGTCGTCGACGGCGCGTCTCTACGACCGCGTCGCCGCCGGCTCGATCGCCGGGGCCGACGTCATGCGCCGCCACCTCGAATGGCAGCCCGTGAGCGGTGGCGTCGCGACGGGTTTCAAGGCCGGCAGCCTGCCGGGCGGGCTCACCGTCGGGATGGAGCAGCGTGTCGTCGGCACGAAGCGTTACGCCACCGGTGCGCTGCTCATCGGTGGTCTCGACGAGGCGACGGCGAGCTCGACCGACTTCGGGTGGCAGGAGCTGCTCGTCGAGGCGATGAGTGACCCGACGTACGCCCGCCGCGTCATCGCGACGTTGGACGGCACGTCGTCGGGCACGCCGGGCAGCACCCCCACCGGGCCGCTCGTGCAGACCGACCTCGTGCGCTGAGCGCCGTCAGCTCTGCTTGATCGCGCGAACCGCGTCGGCGAGGCCGGGCATGGCGCGTTCCATCGTCGCGAGGGTCGTGACGAAGCCGTCCTGGCCGCCGTACCAGGGGTCGGGCACGCCGTCGCCGGGGTTCGCCTGCGGGTCGTGGTCGGTGAGCAGGACGACGTGGTCGGGCAGCTCGCCACCGTAGATGTCGCGCATGCGCTCGAGGTGGATGTCCTCCATCGCGACGACGAGGTCACAGGCGTCGATCTCGTCGCGCGTGATCTGGTGCGCCGCGTGGTTCGACGCGTCGTACCCGGCCTTCTCGAGTTCACGGACGGCGCGCGGGTCGATGGGGTTGCCGATCTCCTCGCGCGACGTGGCGGCGCTCGTCAGCTCGACGCCACCGAGCCCGTGCTCGGCGAAATATTTCGCGGCGACGCGCTCGGCCATCGGTGAGCGGCAGATGTTTCCCCAGCAGACGAAGACGACGGAAGTCATGCTCGCCATCCTGGCATCTGCCACCGATAGCGGCCATTCGCGGCGACCCTGCGGGCATCGGGTCGTCAGTCCAAGCGTTCCGAGTCAGGCCCGATGGCCGTGGCGCGGCAGCGCGACGATGACGGCATGGTCACCGCTCTCGACCCCTCGGCCGACGCAGCCGCCCTCACGGCCGATGCCGGACTGGCCGCTGCCACCGAACGTGTTGCCCCGACCGATATCGCTCGTTCAGCGCTGTCGCAGCCACAGCAGCGTGATGCCGTCGACTACGTCCTTTCGACGCAGGAGGGGCGCCTGCCCGCGTCACCGTTGCGGCAGTTCCGCAACGCGAAGGGTTCGATCGATCCGCTCGACCTCGCCGGGCAGATGCTCGAAGACTTCGGCCAGGTCTGCGCCGTCATCCTCGCGCGCGGGCACACGCGCACGCTCCACCCGTCAGCGCTTCGGGGTTACCTCAAGGGTGCCAAGGAGCTCGACGAGGCCCTCGCCGCGTACGCGCAGGACTGTACGGACCAGGTCGAGCGCGACCACGCCGACCTCCTCGCGGCCAAGGAGCGAGGCGCGTTCGCCGACCTGTTCGGGTGATGTCGCGGCGTCGCCATGCAGGATGGCGGGTAACTCACAGGTAAGCGGCCAGTTGCCTGCCTACCCGTGAGTCACCCGCCATCTCGTGAAGGTCGGGCCCGAGCCGTTGTCCGCTACCGATCTCGCCGGGCGGGTTCGTCAGCGAATCCCGCCGACGATCTCGAGTGCGCGCTTCTGGGCGTCGAGGCCGCGGGCGGAGTTCGTCATCATGAGTTCGTCGGCCATGGCGTGCTCGGCGAACTGTTCGAGGTACGCGGCGATGCGCTCCGGGCCGCCGATCGCGGTGTAGGTGAGCATGTGCTTCGCCTGGTGGCCGGCGGGCGAGTCGAGCAGCATGTCGAGCTCGGCGTCGGTGAAGTCGCGATCGGCCATGCCGAAGCGCGTCGCTATCATCTCGACGCGCGAACGCAGCACCTTTTCGTACATCGCGGACGCTTCGTCGTCAGTGTCGGCGGCGACGACGTTGAGCGCGGCGATGACGTACGGCGCGTCGAGCTGGGCGCTCGGCTTGAACTCCGAGCGGTAGGCGTAGACGGCGGCCTGCAGCTGATCGGGCGCGAAGTGGCTCGCGAACGCGTACGGAAGGCCCAGTGCCGCCGCGAGCTTCGCGCCGAACATGCTCGAGCCGAGGATGTAGAGCGGCACGTTCGTGCCCTTGCCGGGGATCGCCTCGATGCCCGCGAGCGGACTCGTGTCGGAGAGCAGCCCCTGCAGCTCGACGACGTCCTGCGGGAAGCGGTCGCTCGCGTGCGGGTCACGTCGCAGCGCCTGCCAGGTGCGCTGATCCGTGCCGGGCGCGCGTCCGAGACCGAGGTCGATACGGCCCGGGTGCAGCTCGGCGAGCGTGCCGAACTGCTCGGCGATCGTCAGCGGCGAGTGGTTCGGCAGCATGACGCCGCCGGAGCCGACGCGGATCGTCTGCGTCTGCGACGCGACATGCGCGAGCAGCACCGACGTCGCCGCCGACGCGATGTGCTTCATGTTGTGGTGCTCCGCGAACCAGATGCGCTCGAAGCGACCTGTCGCCTCAGCCCGCTGCGCGAGCTCGACGCTGCTGCGGATCGCGTCGCCGACGCTCTGATGGCTGCCGACCTGCGCGAGGTCGAGGATCGACAGCGGAATGTCGGCGGCCTTCTTCGCGAAGGAGTCGGCCGAGTGGGAGGTCTCGTCAGGGGATCGCAGGTCGGTGTTCTGGGCGGCGTCGAAATCACTCACGCACTCGTCAACGCGGACCCCGGCCTCGCCCATTCCCGGGCCGCATCCCCAAGGGTCCAGGCCGGCTGCGTCACATGGTGCTCGCTGCGTCAGTCGTGACTGACTCGACGAGCACGAAGTGACTCACCTGGCCGGGCGTGGTCGCTTCGGCCCGCGTCCGATAGCGCCGTGCGCGCACGAACGCCGATCACGCGAGCAGCGCGTCGATCTCCTTCGCGAGCTTCTTGTGCAGCCACGGCGAGGGGTGGAATCCGTCGTCGGCGAAGGCCTTGTCGCGCGCCCATTTCGGACTCGTCAGCGGTACGTGGCGGACGGTGGGGTAGTCCGCGACGATCGCCGCAGCGATCGCCTCGAACCGACGTGCACGCCCGCCGAGGGCGTCACCGAGCTGCTGCGGCATCGCGGGCAGTGCCTCGATCGGCGGCAACCCGAGCAGTATGACGGGGGAGTCGCCGGCGAGCGCCGTCACGCGGGTCAGCAGCTTCGTCAGGCTGACGCGCCACGCCTCCTCGGTGCGCAGGTTCTTCACGTCGTTGACACCGACGCTGATGACGACGACGTCAGCGCGCGCGAGTTGCGCCTGGGCGCTCGCGGGCTGGGTGAGGTGGGCGACGTCGCGGGCGTCGGCGCCCGAGCGGGCGAGCACGTGCCAGCTGACCGGCCGTTCGAGCCGATCCGACATGCGGCTCGCGAGGCGCCCCGCGATCGAGTCGCGATGGTGTTCGACGCCGACACCGTCGGCCACGCTGTCGCCGAGCACGACGAGATGCGGCTCGTGACCGTCCCGCTCGGCGTGGTGCTCGCAGATCGTGCTCGTGACGCCCTCGCGCCCGGCCGCACCGGGTAGGCGCGGCACGTCGCGCTGCACCTGACGCCCCTGCGCGATGAGCACCGGGCCGTGCAACAGCACGTCCGTCAGCGAATATCCGGGCAGTGACGGCCCGCGCGTATCGGATGGTGCGTCGGCCGATGCCGCCTCGTCCGGTGCGGCGGAGCCCGACGTGGTTTCCCGTGAAACGGGGTCACTCGGCGCAGGGGGTCGCCGGCCGGCGTCCCCGTCGGTCGCCGAGATGTCACGCATGCCCCCATCGTCACCCATTCACCTGCGCGTCGGCGCAATGACGCGCGGCGTTCACCGCACCGTTATCCGCATCGGCCCTTCAGGCTGGCTCTTCGCCAGACCCGACGCCCCCGCACCAACGCCCCAACCCCGCCGCCCCGGACCCGCCGCGGCTCAACGTACCCGCGCCGCAGCCCGACCCGTCCACACCCCACACGACGAAGCGTGGCGCGCACCCGTCGACGAGGAGAGTGCTCCTGGCCGACCGATGCGCGCCACGCTGTGAACAAGGCGACAAGGCGACGGTTACGCCATCACTGCCCCTCGTTGGGTCGCGTGAACGGGAACGCGAGCGTCGCGCGGATGCTGTTGCCCGTCAGCATCATGATGAGGCGGTCGACGCCGATGCCGAGACCACCTGTCGGCGGCATGGCGTACTCGAGGGCGGCGAGGAAGTTCTCGTCGACCTCCATCGCCTCCGGGTCGCCGGCGGCGGCCTTGAACGACTGCTCGGTGAGGCGGTTGCGCTGGTCGACGGGGTCGACGAGCTCCGAGTACGCGGTGCCGATCTCGGCGCCGAACGCGACGAGATCCCAGCGCTCCGACAGCTTCGGGTCGGTGCGGTGCGTGCGCGTCAGCGGTGACGTCTCGAGTGGGAAGTCGGTGTAGAACACCGGCATCGTCGTCTGGCCCTCGACGAGCTCGTCGTACAGCTCGAGCACGACCTCACCGGCCGTCATCGTCTCCGCCCAGTGCACGTCGTGCGCGTCGGCCACGGCGCGCACCTCCTCGAGCGGCGTGTTCGACGTCAGCGTCGTGCCCGTCGCCTGCGAGACCGCCTCGTGCACGGGCACGACGGGCCACTCGTGGTCGAGGCGCAGGCGCTCGACGCCGCCGTGTCCGTCGGGGCGGACGGCGACGGGCTCGCCGTGGATGGCCGTGGCGACCTCGAGGACGAGCTCGCGCGTCAGCACGCGCATCGTGTTGTAGTCGCCGTGCGCGGCATACGCCTCGACGGAGGTGAACTCCGGGTTGTGCGTCGCGTCGGCGCCTTCGTTGCGGAAGTTGCGGTTGAGCTCGAAGATGCGGTCCATGCCGCCGACGGCGAGTTCCTTGAGGAACAGCTCCGGCGCGATGCGCAGGTACAGGTCGGCGTTGTACGCGTTGATGTGCGTGCGGAACGGTCGCGCGCTCGCGCCACCGTGCACCGCCTGCAGCATCGGCGTCTCGACCTCCATGTAGCCGCGCTTCTCGAACGCGCGACGCAGAGCGCTGACGCCCCGCGAGCGCGCGCGCAGCAGATTTGCCGAATCCTTGTTGACGATGAGGTCGAGGTAGCGCTGACGCACGCGTGCCTCGGGGTTGGTGAAGCCCGTGTGGTCGCTGGGGATGGGGCGCAGCGACTTCGACGCCATGCACCACGACGACGCGAGCAGCGACGGTTCGCCGCGACAGCTGTGGCCGAGCGTGCCCGTCACGGAGACGTGGTCGCCGACGTCGACGGTGCGTCGCCACAACCGCATGAACTGCGGATCGACAGCGCCCGCCTCGAGCACGACCTGCAGGCGCACGTCGTGCTCCTCGATGACGGCGAACACGACGCCGCCGAGGTCGCGCAGCGCTCGCACGCGGCCGCTGAGGGAGACGACGCCGGCGTCCACCTCGTTGCCGTCGGCAATCGCCTTGCGGGCAAGATCGACCGTCATCGTGTACGGCACGTCGACGGGGTAGGGCTCCATGCCGGCTTCGCGCAGGACGTCGAGCTTGGCGTGGCGCACGCGCTGCTGCTCGGTGAGGCGCTGCACGGGTCGTGCGGGCGTGAGCAGCTCCTCGTCCTGCGCGGCGACGAGCTGCGCCAGCGGCGCTTCGACGCCGTCGGGCAGGTGGACGATCGTGTCCGCGTCGTGGCTGGGGCGCGGTGCGTGGCCGGGCAGGAAGCCCTCGGCGCGGCCGGAGGCGATGCCGATGAGCGGCAGGCTGCCGACGGAGTCGAAGCAGACGAACCGGGTGTCCCAGCGCGGCAGGTACTTGGCGTTCGCCTCGTACAGCGATTCGAGCTGCCAGAAGCGGTTGCCGATCGACAGGATGCGGTCGGCGAGGCGCACGCCGATGCCGGCGCCCACCTTGTCGGCACCGGTGAACACGGAGCGGAACATCGCGAAGTTGAGCGACACGTCGCGCACCCCGAGGTCGGACGCCGCGTCGGCGAGCGCCGCGACCATCGCCTCGTTGACGCCGTTCGGCGCCTTCGGGGAACGGCGCATCAGGTCGAGCGACAGCCCTCGCATGCCCCACGGCACGAACGACTGCAGTGCGACGATCTGACGCTGTGCGTCACGGACGAGGACGGCGACGCAGCGGCCGTCCGTCGCGTCCTCGAGGCGGTTGAGCGCCATCGAGAAGCCGCGGTCGGGTTCGTCGCCACGCCACTTCTCGGACAGTTCGGTGATCTGGTGCAGCGTCTTGGCGTCGAGGCGCGAGTGGCGTTCGACGTCGACGGTGCAGCCGGCCTCACGCACGCGCGCGACGGCGCGCTTGACGGGGCGCATCGCGCGCCCTTCGAGGCTGAACGTGTCGAGTTCGACGACGGCTTCGTCGCCGAGGGGGCGGGCCTTGAGCCCGGCCTCGACGTAGGCGCGCGCGCCCGTCTCGGAGGCGGACAGGACGCCGGAGCGCCACGCGTGTTCGCGGGCGAGGGCCTGCCAGGCGCCGATGGCGGCGGGCCACGACTCGCGCGCTCCGAGCGGGTCGCCAGAGGCGAGGCAGACGGAGCCGATGACGCGGTAGCTGACGGCGGCCTCGCCGTCGGGGGCGAAGACGACGGACTTGTCGCGGCGCGTCGCGAAATAGCCGAGCGAATCCTGGTTGCCGTGCAGCGCGAGCAGGCGGCGCACGTGCAGTTCGTCGGCGGCCGACTGCACCTCGGAGCGTTCGGCCGATTCGGTGTAGCGCCACACCGTCAGCAGCAGCACGCCGGCGGCGAGGATGCCGGCGAACGCGGCGAGCCAGTGGGGCCCGTTGGCGCCGTCGGAGATGCCGTGCGGCATGGAGATGCCGGTGACGCTGCGGATCGAGAACCACAGGTGCTCACCGCCGTGCAGGTCGCCGGGGGCCGCCCAGGAGAGCATGAAGATGACGGCGATGCAGGCGAGCAGACCGGCTAGCAGCGTGACGATCGCGCGCCGCAGGGAGCCTGAGCGCATGCGGGCCGGGAAGTCCTTGCGCCGGATGACGAGCAGGACGAGCCACGCGCCGGTGACAATCGTCGTCACGACGATGAGGGCGATCGTGATGTCGTCGACTTCCTCGTCGAGGCTGTCCGTGCAGATGCTGACGGCGACGATCGCGCAGGCCACGAACTGGAGGGTGAGCACGGCGAGGGCGACGACCCACGCGGCGCGCAGCCCGCGCTTCAGGGCTGCGGCGGTGATGAGAAGACACAGGGCGAGGAAGAGACTCGGGCCTGCGGGGACGCCGACGACGGCGAAGAGGTCGTCGACCCAGTCGGCGAAGTCGCTGCGCGGCAGCGGGATCGACACGAGCGACCACACGCCGCCCAGGGCGACGAGCAGCCCCAGCAGCTTGGGCAACCATCCGTGGTCGTTCGCCACCGCGGGGTGGTGACGGGTGGGGGTGCTCATGCTGACGGTGCTCCTTCGACGTGCTCTGCGTTCGTTGCGGGATGGGGGGTCTCTGGGAGGCGGGCTGCTTCCTGTCTCGCGCGTTCGGCGCGGGCCCAGAGGTTGAGTGTCAACAGTGCGAGGGCCTGGAGGGCGGCTTCGAGCAGGATCTCGAACTGGCTCGTGTAGGCGCCGAGGGAGTTGGCGACGGCGAGCATGAGGACCATCGCGATGGAGCCGTAACGGAACGCACGCTCGACGTTCTGGTGCTTCGGGCTCATGGCGCGGAACGCGATGAGCGACAGGATGCCTGCGATGACACCGACGGCCGCTGACGCGAGGTACATCGACGCCGCGAGCGAACCGAGCTTCACGCGATCGTCAGCAGCAGCCCGCCCCAGAGGGCGCGCGCGATGTGGGAGACCTCGCCGCCGACCCGCGGGTAGCCTGTCAGGACGAGGTACGCGCGCGTCGCCGCGATCGTGACGGCGCAGGCACCGGCGAACAGCAACACGAGCGACGAGGCGTCCTCGCGCGGAACGATGCCGCGGGAGCCGCCGCGCCCTGACGGGGCCGACGACGCGCCCGCAGGCGTCGACGAGCCCTCTCTGGCAGGGGTGGCAGTCATGTCATGACGCTAGCAAAGCGTTTCGCCCCTGCCTGGAAGACCATGCGGCCTGCGGGGCGCCTTCGTCGCGCTCGGGGCGTCGGCTCGGGCATGGCGGGAGTGGAGGGGAGGAGGCCACCTGCGACGATCGACCTGACGACCGAGCGATGCCATCGGAGGGCAGATGAAGATCACGCAGGTGGGGCCCGCTCTGGCCATCACGGCGCTCCTGGGCGCGACCTGGGCCGTGCTGGCAGCGATCTCGGCAGCGACCCCGACTCCCGTCGAGACGGTCGCGGCGAGTGAGACGAAGACGCTCGAGGGGGCTGACCGGGGACTCCGTGACGTTCCGGGCACCTGAGGGCGGGGTGACGGCACCGTCCTTCTCGCGCTCCTCGGCCTACTTCGAGAAGGACGAGCAGACCCTGACGCTGGCTGTCGTCGACGGTAGCGTCGACTTCGACACGACCGCCGACCGCATCGTGCGAAACCTCGACGAGCAGGGTGTGGCTGTCGCCTTCGACGGGGGCAAACTCAGCACGCGCAACGGCTTCGCCTGGCTCGCGATGCATGCGAACGACCACCTGTTCGCCTTGTCGGCGAAGCCCCTGCCCGAGGGCAAGGGGGCCGACCGGGGCGCCGCCATCGCGGGCCCCACGAGCGAGGAACGGGCGAAGATGCTCGGCGTCGTCATCATCATGCTCGTGGCCTCGCGGACGTTGCGGCGGTCGATGCACGGTCTGCTCGTCGGCGCGTTCGTCGGGTGTCGTTGGCGCGGCGCGTGCTCACGTTCCACGGGCTCTTCGCACTGGGTTGGGGGCTGCACTTCCTGTGGAACTCGCCGGTACCCGAGGGTCGCGACGGCCCGGCGATCCCCTTGAGATCGCCGTCAGCGTCACCGCGTTCTTGCTCGTCGCCCGGCACGCCTGGGCGCAGGAGCGGCACTACCTCGCGAGCGCGCGCGAAGCCCTGGCCGCGGGGGGTTTCGTCGCCTTCGACGACGTCGTCGCCAGCGCTGCAGGCACTCGCAAGGAGCGCAAGCAGGGCCTGCAGACTGCGCGTCAGGTCGGCGGTCGCGCGGAGAGGAAACGGATCAAGCACGTCCCCGAAGGGCTACCTCGACCACCTGCAGGCCTGGGGTGGTCGCGGCACCGGCGTCGACGAGGTCGTTCGAGATCTGGTGTGACGGTGATTGCTCCCCCCGAGCGCCGGGGGTGCGCGCCCGTCACCAGGGATGCTCGGCGAAGTCCTTGAGAAAGACGCCATACTGGTCGATCCCGTTCTCGCCCATGACGATCGGGTCGTAGACGCGGGCGGCGCCGTCGACGAGGTCGAGCGGCGCGTGCCAGCCCTCCTCGGCGATGCGCAGCTTCTCGTGGTGCGGGCGTTCGTCGGTGATCCAGCCGGTGTCGACGGCCGTCATGAGGATCTTGTCGGTCGCGAACATCTCACCCGCCGACGTGCGCGTCATCATGTTGAGCGCCGCCTTCGCCATGTTCGTGTGCGGGTGGCCGGGGCCCTTGTAACGGCGCGAGAACTGCCCCTCCATCGCCGAGACGTTGACGACGTACGCGCGCCGCGCCCCCCGCGCGACGGCCGCACGCATCGCCGGGCGCAGACGGCTGACGAGCAGGAACGGCGCTGTTGAATTGCAGAGTTGCACTTCGAGGAGTTCCAGCGGATCGACTTCCTCGACCTTCTGCTTCCAACTGTTCGTGTCGACGACGTCGGGCAACAGGCCACCCGCGTCGACCGCCGTGCCCGCCCGATGCGCCTCGAGGCTCGCCTGCCCCGCCGACAGAGCGAGCGACGTCATCGCCGCCGCGCTGCGGGACGGGTCGAGAGCGTCGGACGGGTTGAGCGGGCCGGCCGCGGGCGTGACGCCGGGCGCATGGACGTCACGTCCGGCGTCGGGCTGGGGCTCGGCTTCGTCAGTGGCGTGGGTGTGCTGATAGGCCGCGAGGGTGCCGGCGAGGTTCGCGGGGTGAGCGTCACTGATGCGGTCGAACTGGACGATCTGCGGCAGCTTGACGTCGCGCGGCAGCGGAAGCTCTTCTCCCGCAGTGAGATTCGAGTACGCTCCCGGCGAGCGACGCACCGTCTGCGCCGCGTTGTTGATGAGGATGTCGAGCGGGCCGTCGGCCGCGACCTCGTCGGCGAGGGCGATGACCTGCGTCGGGTCACGCAGGTCGATGCCGACGATCTTGAGGCGGTCGATCCACTCCGGTGAGTCGGCGAGCTCCGCGAAACGACGCGCGGCGTCGCGGGGAAAACGCGTCGTGATCGTCAGGTGCGCGCCGTCGCGCAGCAGCATGAGCGCGATGTACATGCCGATCTTGGCGCGACCGCCCGTCAGCAGGGCGCGCTTGCCGCACAGATCGACGCGCTGGTGACGCTTCGCGTGACTCATCGCCGCGCAGTTCGGGCACAGCCAGTGATAGAACGCGTCGACGGTCGTGTACTTGGCGTGGCAGATGTAGCACCCGCGCGGCGTGTTGAGCTCTCCGGCGACCTCACCGATGACGTTGGACGTCAACGGGATTCCCTTCGTCTCGTCGTCGATGCGCAGCGGCGAACCCGTCGCCGTCGACGCCAGCACCTTCGCGTCCTGCTCGCGCAACGGGCCGAGCTCAGCAGCCCTCGCCTCCGCGCGACGCGCCTTGCGCACCCGCTTGTACATCGTGCCCGCGGCGCGCTTCACCGTCTCGATGTCGGGGTGGCCCGCGGGCAACTCGTGCAGCATCCCGATGACGCGCAACGTCGTCGCCATGTCCTCGGCATCGATCGCGGTCTCGGCGAACAGCTGTTCCTGCTCAGGTGTGACGGACGCGTCGTCACGGGCGTCGTCGTCCTCTGCGGGCTGTTCGTTCACGCCGTGATTCTAGAGGTTGCCGGTGAGGCGAGCCGGCGCTGCCCTCATGGGTGGGTGTGCCTCCCCGTGAGACTCTGCCCCGCCATGACCGGAGCCGGCGGTGTTTTCGCGGGGCGGGTGGCGGTGGGGGTCGGCGTGTCTCGAGGCGATGTCCGGAAATTCAGTCAGACGTCCAGATAGGGTGAGAATGATGACCTCGGGGGAGGTCGGCGCGCAGGGCCTCGGGGGCGTTCGGCTGAACGCGAGGTCGGCAGGAGAAAGGTGCACGATGAACCACGAACACCGCAAGATCTCACTCGCGGAACGACTCATCGTGACGCTCGGCGTCGGCATCTCGCTGGCCGTCATGGCCGTCGTCCTGATCCGCATGGCGAGCGCCGGCGCCCACCCCGTTGCGGTGTGCCTCATGGCTGCGGCGCTCGGCGGGGCGCTCGTCGTCGCCATGCGCCTGTGGCGCGGTTCGCAGGGCTGACGTTCGGCGCCGCCCGCCGGGTGTCATCCGCGCGGTGAAATCGGCCTGGCGTGGCCGGCTCGGCCGCCGGGGCGTGTCCCCCTACGCTCGTCTTCTTGGCGCCGCCGGCCTGTACCCATCCGCGATTTTCGTCCACATTCGTGACGGGGGCCGACGACGCGAACGTGGACGAAAATCGCCGATGTGACCGAGAAGCGCACATGGGGACGCGGTTCGCGAAGGTGGACGGAAATTGCGAAGGTGGACGAAATTCGCAGGTGGGGCCGGGTGTCTCAAGGTGCGCCGTCTCTGTTAGCCGTCGGACGAGGTGACGGGGGTGGTGCGGCGTCAGAAAGCAGTCGCTCGCTGCGCACGACCAGATCGTCCGACGGCGGGCTTGCATGACGCGTGGCCGGACGGCGCGCTGTCCGCGTTGTTGACGGGCACCGCCGACAGGGCTCCCGCGAATGGCCCCGTCGCGTTGACGACGCGTGGCCGGACGGCGCGCTTCTCGTGTTCCTGGGCGCTGCCGGCAGGTCGCGTGGCTGTCCCGGGTGGCTCCGTCGCGCTGTCGACGCGCGGCCTGACGTCGCGCTCCTCGTGTTCATGGGCGCGGCATTCGCCGGCGTCGTGACGCAGGCCGTCATCGATCGGCTGTGCCCAGAAGACGGTGTGCAGCGTGTGAACGGCGGCGGACGGGTCACCCGAGCCATACGAGGACACCGCACGACCCGTGCCATCTCGTGTCGTAAGGCCTAGTGCCGGCTCACCGCGTCATGTCATGGTGCTCAGCGCACCCTCATCGACGCGTGACACAGTAGGCATCGTGACCGACGAACGCACCCATCCGGACGACGACGCCTGGCGCTACGTTCCGCCGCGACCGCGCGAGACCCCGGCGTCGGTTCCGGGTTCGCCCGCGCCGGATTCCCGGGCGCACACGTCGGCAGCTTCCGCGAGCGACGCCGCGGCACCGACGGGGCAGCTGCCCAACGCATGGCACGAAGGCGCACCCATGCCGCACGGTTGGTCACAACCGCCCACAGGATCGATGTCGTCGCCTCCTCCGGCGCCGAACGCCCCCGGTGTGGGATCGTTCGCCCCGGGCGGGTGGCCCCCGCCGTCAGCTCCCCGGCCCGCAGCTTCGGGTGCGCCTGCGCCGGCTAGTTGGTCCCAGCCGTCAGCTCCGCAGCCTCAGTATCCGCCTGGGGTGTTGTTGGCGCCGGCGTCGCCCGGCGCTGCGTATCCCGTTGCAGCGCAAGCCGGTCCGCGCAAGCCACCCCCGGCGTGGGCATTCGAGCAACCGAAGCCGTTGCCGTATCACCGCATGGCACGCATCGACTGGCGCGTCGCGCAGTGGTGGCGTCCTTTCGCGACGCTGGGTGTGGCGTTCGGTGTCACGATCGTCATGATGATCGCGCTGGGCGTCGTCGCGCTCGCATGGGAGGGCCTCGGCCTGCCCGCTGCGAGCGAGAGCCTCGAGGACGGTGGCAACCCGGCCGACCTGATGGCGATGCTCGGTCCGCTCGCGGCGCTCGTCCCCATCGTCGTGCTCGCGTCGTGGTGGGGCGCCGGGCGTCGCGGGTCGATCCACTCGGTGTTCGGGCGATTCCGCTGGGGTCTGCTGGGGCGTGCGGCGCGCGTCGTCGTGCCGATCTATGCCCTCGTGATCCTCGTGCCGCCCCTGCTGTTCGGCCGCGACGAACTGACGGTGCCGCCTCTCTCGGCGTCACTCGTCGCGTCGTACGTCATCATCCTCGTGCTGACGCCGTTGCAGTGCGCGGGCGAGGAGTACCTGTTTCGCGGCATGCCGCAGCAGGCGCTCGGGACGTGGCTGAAGTCGCCGCTGTGGGGCATCATCCTGCCCGTGCCGCTGTTCATGCTCGGCCACGGGTATGACTGGGTCGGCCAGATCGACATCGCCTGCTTCGCGTTGTGCATGGGAGCGCTGGTGTGGCGCTCCGGCGGCCTCGAACTGGCGATCCTCGTGCATGCGGCGAACAACACGATGTCGTTCTTGCTCGCGCCACTGACGCCGAACTCGCTCGAGCAGGGCGCCGTCAACCCTGCTGCGCTGCTGTTCTCGCTGCCGCTGATCTTCGGCATCACGGCGTGGCTGTGGTGGTGGGTCGGCAAGCAGTACGGCGTCGACTGGAAGACCCCCGTCCGACGTCTCCCCGGCCCGCAGCACGAACAGGTCGGCCGCTGGTTGTGACCAGCTGCGATACGCGTCCGCATCTGCGATTTTCGTCCACATTCGCCGCGGTTGTTCGTCGCGGGGCGGCAGGTGCGCGACGTCATCGGCGCTTTCGTCTCCGCGTGACGTGCCGGTGAGCTCGCCCGATAGCCATGACGCCCGGCGGGCGCGACGCTGCGATCGTCGTCGGGCACTGGCGAATGCCGAATGTGGACGAAAATCGCAGGTGTGTCACGTCGGGGAGCAGGCCGCGCCTGGCGGGGGCGGGGCTGGCCCTTCAGAGGCCTCGCTGGTGTCGAGGCGTGGTGGAGTTCTCGATCGCCAGGTGCCAATCGCCCTGCGGCTCACGCGGTTCGTCGGCCCGAAGGACGGCGTGCCAGGCGTCCTCGAGGCGGTCCTTGCCCACGAGCAGGCTGGAGATGTAGGTGAACTCGTGGAAGCCGTTGCCCCAGGCTGCTCTCCAGCTGCCGACGTTGCCCGCGTACGCCTCCCAGATGATGGTCTCGAGGCCCAGCGAGTCAAAGCCATACTCGACAGCCGCCGCCACGGCGCGCGTCATCACGCCCCGCCCGCGCGCCCAGGGGCTGAGCGCGAAACCGACGCTCGCCGCGCCGTAGGAGAAACCGCGCCCCCACGTCGTCAGGTCGATCGAACCTGCCATGCGGCCGTCGACCTCGATGGCCCACCAGATCGCGTCGCGGCTCGGCCCCGTCATGCGCGTGACGAACTCGAGCGCCATGTCGCGCGTGTAGTTCGCGGGCGTCGTCGTCCACCGCTGGACGAGCGGGTCGGCGCCACGTCGCGTCACCTCGTCGGCGTCGTCGATCGTGTGGGCGCGCAGCACCACACCGTCACGCTCGAGGCGCGGCACCGGGATCGGTTCGAGGTCGGCGGGGTTCGTCATCGTCCGAGCGTAGGCGTGCTCGACGTACCGTGTCGCGTGGATTTCGGGTGGGGTCTGCCAGGGGTGCCGGGATACGCCACGCGTCGGGTTCGCAGATCAGGGCCTGCTGCAGGTGGCAGCGTGGCGGGTAACTCACGAGTAGGCGCGTAGTTGTCTGCCTACTCGTGAGTTAGTCGCCATCTTGCGCCTGTCTTCGATCAGCCGCCCGCTCTCGGGCGCGACGTCGAGGGCTCGCCGTCAGCCCTTGAACGCGTCGACCGGCGGGATGACGTAGTACGAGCCGGTCTCGGCGTTCGAGTACTTCGTCAGTTCGTCGCGCGGGTGGTCACCGACGCCGGCCATCGATTCGAGCATGTCGTGCAGGCGCTTCTGCTCGCACGCGAAGCCGACGAACATCGTGCCGTGCTCGCCGACGTCACCGAACGGCATGTTGCGGCGCACGATGTGGCCGAAGTCGTCCTGGTCGGTGCGTTCGGCGTGCGATGTCTCGGGCTTGGGGTCCATCTCGATCGAGTCGACCTTGGAGCGGCCGATGACCTTCTCCTGCTCCTCCGTGGAGAGGGCCTCCCACTTCGCCTGCTTGTGCGGCCACTTCTGCAGCAGCAGCACGCTCGAGCCGGCGCCCGGCTTGCCGTCGGCGACGATGGCCTCGTCGTACTGCTCGATCGTCGTCGGGTTCTCGGTGCCGTCGATGAAACCCGTGAGGTCGCGGTTCGTCTGGTAGACCCAGCCCTCCGTCTCGTCGACGACGCGTGTGCCGGGCACGACCTGGCGCGTCAACGAGATGAGGTGACGCGTCGCGTCGAACACCTTGTCGCGCGCGCCGCCGAACACCCAGAAGACGAGGTCGCGCTGCGTGCCCGGGATGACGTAGCCGTCGGTTCCGACGACGTCGGTGTCGAAGTCATGAACGTTCTCGGGGGCGTGATCGGCGGCGATCTGCTGCATCAGCGACGGCCGCACGCCGACGACGAAGTTGACGCCCACGTCGTCCTGCTCGGCCTCGAACAGCGGCAGCAGCTGCGACAGCTTCGTCAGCGAGCCGGGCTCGACCTCGAACTCGACGTACTCGCTCGACGTCGCACCATCGACGAAGATGCCGATCTGGGCCTGGGGCATGTCTGACTCCTCGCGCGCGGGGTGGCTGATCTGCCACCAGGCTACGTGACCCACCCGTTGGGGGCGGCGCAGGTGACCGTTGCCGCCAGGCCCCACGCGAACTTCCTGGGGTGACGACGCGTCGGACTCGTCGGTGCTGACGCGTGCTGCGCGACGGACTGTGATGGGCGCGGTGGGTTTCTCGCTCGGCGTCGTGACGCGCGAGGGGGAGGTATGGGTACGGCGGTGGGGCTGGCCGGGCGAACACGTCCACACGCCATCGACGTTCCGCACCTGCGTCCGTGGGACACGAAGCCCACGCGGGGTACGTCATCTGCGAAGCTGGGGTCGTCCCGCGGGAGCCATCACGGCTGAGGGGCGCAAGCCGACCGCCAGCATCCTCTTCACGAGGGTGCCTACACCTGATCCGGATCATGCCGGCGGAGGAAGGAGACGCACGATGACTGCGCCCACGAACGAGCCCGACCACACCCCAGGCGCGTCGAGCGACGCGACACGCAGCGTTAGCCAGAGAAGCGGCGACAGGAGCCGCCCCGACGCACAGTCCCCCGACGCCGCGCACGAGGCAGGCACGGACGCGTCAGCTCAGGCGCTCGCCATCACCCCCGAAGCGATCGGGCGCGTCATCGACGCCGTGCGTGACGCCGCACCGCTCACGCAGTGCATGACGAACGCCGTCGTCACCGGTTTCACGGCGAACGTGCTGCTCGCTGTCGGAGCGTCGCCGGCCATGGTCGACTCGCTCGAGGAGGGCCCGATCTTCGCCGGTATCGCGGACGGGTTGCTCGTCAACGTCGGCACCGTGACGGCGGCGACAGCCGAGGCGATGCGCGCGACGGCTGCCGCGCGCGCCGAGGCCGGGCGCCCGTGGTGCCTCGACCCGGTCGCGGTCGGCACCCTGCCGGTGCGCACTCAGCTCGCTCGCGACCTGCTCGAACACGCCCCGGCCGTCATCCGCGGCAATGCCTCCGAGGTGCTCGGGTTGGCCGGCGAACAGGGTGCGGGACGCGGGGTCGACGCCGGTGACGACGTCGACGCGGCGCTCGCGGCAGCGTCGCGACTCGCGGAGCGCACGGGCGGGGCTGTCGCCGTCAGCGGTGTCGTCGATGCCGTCGTCGCGCCGGGCGCACCGACGGTGCGCATCGGCAACGGCGACGCCATCATGACGAAGGTGACGGGCGTCGGGTGCGCGCTCGGAGCGCTCGTCGCGGCCTACCTACCGGTCGCCGGGTCGGCGCAGCTCGCTGCCGCCGCCGCGACCGCGACGATGACGCTCGCCGCCGAGGACGCCGCGCACTGGGCGAGCGGCCCGGGTTCGTTCGCGGTCGAACTCCTCGACGCCCTGGCGCGCCTCGAGGGCGATAGCGTCGCAGCGACGCTCGATCTGCGAGTGGCGTCGTGATGTCGGACGGGCGCGGCGTCGAGCTGTACCTCGTCACCGATACGGCGCTGTGTGGCGGGCCCGACGGTGTCGTCGAGACGGCCGAGGCTGCTGCGCGCGGTGGTGTCGACATGATCCAGATCCGCGACCACGACGCTTCGACCCGCGAATTGTGCTCTCTCACAACGCGGGTCATCGACGCCGTTGCGGCCTTGGGTGCGCGTCGCGCCGTCGCGCAGACGCCGACGCCGCGGGCCGCTGGTGGCCGATCGGCTGGCCTACATGACGAAGAGTGCCCCGCCCCGCGCGTCGAGCGAGACTCGCCCACGGGTGCCGGCCAGCAGATGGCCGCGGCGGCGACCCCGATCTCGTCCTCGACGACAGCACGGCGCGTCCGCGTCGTCGTCGACGACCGTCTCGACGTGGCGCTCGCCGTCGGGGCTGACGGCGTGCACCTCGGCCAGAGTGACCTCGATCCTGTCGTGGCGCGGCGCCTCGCCGACCGTGTCGTCGGTGAAGGCTTCCACCTCGGCTGGTCGGTGTCGAACCTCGAACAGGTCGCTGCTGCAACGAGGTTGCCGCGCGGCACCGTCGACCTGCTGGGCATCGGGCCGTTCCGTGAGACGCCGACGAAGCCGGACGCAGCGCAACCGCTCGGGCTTGACGGCGTCGGCGCCATCACGGACGCGGCACGGGCCGGCGGGTTCGCCAACATCGTCATCGGCGGGGTGAAGCTGCCGGACCTGCGCGCGCTCGTGGCCGCCGGCGCGCATGGCGTCGCCGTCGTGTCGGCGATCTGCGGGCAGCCCGATCCGCTCGCCGCCACCCAGGCGCTGCGGAGCGAACTCGACGAGGCTCTCGCCGAAGTCCGCCCGGTCGACGGCGGCCGAGGCGCACTCGAGCTCGAGCGGCCCGACCACGCGGGCCCGGCATGACACCCCGGCGAGGGATGCCCCAGGGCTGCTACGGCCGGTGGGCACGACCACGTTCCGCTGACGCGAGCCGAGAGGCTCTGACATGAGCACCCCCACGGCCCGGGTCTACGTCGACGATCTCCGGGCCGGGGCTGCCCTCACCGTCGGCGAGGATCTGCACCTCGAGGTGGCGCGGGTCGACGACGGCTTCGTGCCGCAACCTGACAAGAGGAGGAATGATCTGACATGAGCATCCCCAACGTCCTGACGATCGCCGGCACCGACCCCAGCGGCGGTGCGGGAATCATGGCTGATCTCAAGGCTTTCGGCGCCCTGCGCACGCATGGGTGCGCTGTTGTGACGGCCGTCGTCGCGCAGAACACGCGGGGCGTCGCGGCGGTGACGCAGATGACGCCGCAGCAGGTACGCACGCAGCTCGAGAACCTGGTGGACGACGTCCGCATCGACGCGCTGAAGATCGGCATGCTGGGTTCGGCGGCCGTCATCGAGACCGTCGCTGACGTGCTCGCCGACCACCCGGCGCTGCGCGGGGTGCCGCGCGTTCTCGACCCTGTCATGGTCGCCTCGAGCGGTGACCGGCTCATCGACGAGGACGCCGTGACCGCTCTGCGCGAGCGTCTCGTGCCGGAGGTCGACGTCATCACGCCGAACCTCGCGGAGGCCGCCGTCCTGCTCGATCTCGACGACACGCCACGCGAGGCGAGCGATGACGTCGCGCGCGCCCTCGTCACCCTCGGGTCTGGTGTGCTGCTCAAGGGCGGCCATGGCGGCGGCGCGAAGAGCGACGACGTCCTCCTCGTCCCCGCCGAGAGCGACGAGCCCGCCCGGTTGAGCGCGCCGCGCATCGACACGCGCAACACGCACGGCACCGGATGCACCCTGTCGGCGGCGATGACGGCACTCCGGCAGCAACGCGATTCGTGGGCGCAGGCGACGCGGGAGGCCAAGGATTACGTGACGGAGGCGCTCGCTGCGAGTGGCGACCTCGACGTCGGGCGGGGCGACGGCCACGGCCCCGTCCACCACTTCCACGCCTGGTGGTGACGTGACGGTCGGCAGCTGTCAGAGCACCGTACCCATCTGCGATTCTTCGCGAGCTGCTCACCGAGGCCTCACCGGACATGATGCGCAGCCTGTTGCAGACCATGCTCAACGCCCTCCTCTTTGCGGACGCTGACGCGGTGGTCGGCGCCGAATACCGCCAGTCCAGCCCCGGACGAGTGGTGCAACGCAACGACTACCGCCACCGCGGCCTCGACCGGGCGAACCTGGTGGACCATGGGGGTGGCCCGAGACGGGAACCTGGCCACCAGCCGCTCACCCGATGACTTCCGGGCCTTCTGTTCCGCCATTCCGGTACTGTTCAGTCAGGCCGACCAGCCCACCGGCGCCGGAAACCGCTCGTGAGCAGCCCGGTACGCCACATGGCGCAGGCGGGGCTAATGACCGGCTCGACACCCGCACCTCGGTACCGCAAGCACTGGCCGGGGACGCGCTGGCCCTTCGAGGATCTCAGCGCACGTCCCACCTCAGCACAACCAGAAGGGAAGTGATCGCGGATGCGGCGAATAACGCTGCCGAGCGGGGAGTTCATCCCTGTGCTGGGCCAGGGCACCTGGGGCTGGGGTGAGGACCCCGGCCGCCGCCGCGACGAGGTCGCCGCGCTGCACGCCGGCCTCGAGCTGGGCATGACGCTGGTCGACACCGCCGAGATGTACGCCGACGGCGGCGCGGAGGAGGTGCTTGGTGAAGCATTGGCGGGTCGCCGCGACGAGGCGTTCGTGGTCAGCAAGGTCATGCCGTCCCACGCCTCCCGTTCCGGCACGATCGCGGCCTGCGAACGCAGCTTGAAACGCCTGGGCACCGATCGGATCGACCTCTACCTGCTGCACTGGCAGGGCGGGTACCCGCTGCAGGACACGGTCGCGGCCTTCCAACAGCTCGTCGAGGACGGGAAAATCCGATATTGGGGCGTCAGCAACTTCGACCACCGGGCCCTCGCCGACCTGCGGGACGTGCCGGGCAGCAGCGGGCTGGCCACGGATCAGGTGCTGTACAACCTGTCGCGGCGAGGACCGGAGTACGACCTGCTGCCGTGGTGCGCCGACCACCAGCTGCCGGTCATGGCGTACTCGCCGATCGAGCAGGGCCGCATCCTTCAGGACGCGACGCTGAACGACGTCGCGGCCCGTCACGGCGTCAGCGCCGCGGCGGCGGCCATCGCCTGGGTGCTGCGCCGCGACTCGCTCTGCACGATCCCCAAGGCGAGCAGCCCGCAGCATGTGCGCGACAACGCCACAGCACTGGACGTGGAGCTGACCCGCGAAGACCTGGATGCTCTGGATCGAGCGTTTCCGCCGCCGAGCGGACCGCGGCCACTAGAAATGCTGTGATCCTGCCCAGGCGCGCAGCCCGGTCAGTCCGGGCAGCGCTCCGATCAGCGCTAAGAGCAGCACTCCCCGGAGTGGTGCGCCGGGGCAGGAGATCAGGCCGAGCCAGCTCGTCGATGTGGGAACGTCCGAGAGGTAGCCGCCACCCGAACGGCCGAACTGCCGAACAGCGCAAGTTTCCCAAGGACCTGCCTGTAACCTCCTCCTGAACCTGTGCCCGCCCTCACGTGGTCCACCACAGCAGCACCGTCGGTTCGGGGGTGGGAATAGCCGGGCTCGTAGGGGGTGATTTCTCGGGTGTGAGGACTCTGAGCCGGGCAGCGAGGCCGACGCGCGGGACAGCGGCAGCGGGTAGGTGGGCAACCTAGAGCTGTTCTTCGACCTGGTGTTCGTGTACGCCCTGGCGCAGCTGACCCGGCTGGTGCGGGACGACGTTTCGTGGCGTCCCCACCTTTCCCCAGCTACCCGACCCAACCGGCGCGCCCACACTCAACTCTGAAGAGCCAGATTCGCAGATGTGGACGTAACTTGCAGGAAAGGCAGGTGGACATCCACCTGCCCCTCCTGCGCGTCTCGCGGCGTCACCTCAATGAGGCGTCAGCTCAGCGCGTCGTCACGACGCATTGTTCACGCCGTCTTGACGGCTTCGACGTCGCGCATGTGGCGCCCGATCCACGGCACGAGGGCCATGAGGACGAGCGAGAAGCCGGCGGTGATGAGGCCGAGCGTCAGGAAGAACGTCGTGTCGCTGAGGCCCTCCATGAGACGGATGGCCTGCGCGGCGGCCGACTGGCCGACGGCGGACGTGAGGTACCACAGCGCCATCGCCTGGGTCGTGAACGCGGCGGGTGCGAGCTTCGTCGTCGCGGAGATGCCGACGGGCGACAGGCACAGTTCGCCGATCGTCTGTACGACGAAGACGCTCGCGAGCGCCCACATCGGCGCCGTCGGGCCGTGCGGCCACAGGTGCGAGTAGAACGCGAGCAGCACGAACGACAGGCCGGCCATGAGCACGCCGAACGCGAACTTCGCGCCGGTGCTCGGGAACTTGCCGGCGCGGCGCAGCCAGATCGCGGCGAAGACGGGCGCGAGGGCCACGACGAACAGCGGGTTGACGCTCTGGAAGAACTCGGCGTTCACCTTGATGCCGAAGATCGAGCCGAGGTCGGTGCGCTCGGCGGCGAACGCGGCCATCTTGCTCGCGGCCTGCTCGAAGATCATCCAGAACAGCGCGGCGCCGATCCACAACGGCACGTACGCCTGCAGATGGCGGCGTTCGACGGCGTTCACCTTGGGGCTCTTGAACATCATCGCGAACATGCCGACCGCGGCGATGACGGACATCACCGTGACGGTGTTGATGACGCCGTTCGCCGTCGTCCCCGACAGGGCGAAGCAGATCGCGGCGACGGCCGCGACGCCGACGACGCCGAGCCCCACGCGTCGCATGACGGTGCCGCGTTCGGCCGCGGTGAGCGGGCTCGTCGGGTTCGTTCCTGCGCCGTGCAGGTGCTTGCGGAACACGAACAGGCCGATCAACCCGAAGGCCATGCCGACAGCCGCGGCGGAGAATCCGGCGTGGAAACCCCACCGGTCCTTGAGGAACGTCACGACGAACGGCGCGCAGAACGAGCCGATGTTCACCGACATGTAGAAGATCGAGAAACCGGCGTCGCGACGGCCGTCCTCGCGGTCGTACAGCTGCCCGACGACCGCCGAGATGGACGCCTTCTGCAGACCCGTTCCGAGCGCGACGGTGGCGATGCCGACCCACGACATCGCCGCGATCGGCATCGCGAGGAAGACGTGGCCGAGCATGATGATGACGGCGCCGTACAGCGTCGCGCGGAAGGCGCCGATGACGCGGTCGGCGAGCCACGCGCCGACGACGCTGAGCAGGTAGACCGACGCACCGTACGTCGCGACGATCGACAGGGCTGTCGGCTGGTCGATGCCGAGCCCACCGTCGCTGACGGCCGTGTAGAGGTAGTACGCGAGGATGGCGCGCATGCCGTAGTAGCTGAAGCGTTCCCACAGTTCGGCGTTGAACAGCGTGCCCAGGCCGGAGGGGTGGCCGAGGAAACCGCGGTCGTCGAGCGACGGGCGGGTGCGGCCACCGGAGAGGGCGACGCGCGGTGCGTCGACGTCGGGCGAGTTCGCAGCGCCGGGCTCAGGCGTCGCGGATGACGCGCCGTGGCTGGCGGGGGAGTCGACCATGGTGGGTCGTCCTTCGGTAGGCGGTCACCAGTGCGCGGGGACGGCAATGGCCGCACCGATCGGTGCGGCCATCAACTGTAGTCAACGGGTGTTTTTGTGAGCGAAACACCCTGACGCGTGGTGTCCTTGTGCCCCGTCGCCTCAGGCGGGGGTGACCCCGTCGAGCGCCGTCGCGAGGGTCGCCTCGCTGCTCGGCATGAGCCCCGCGATGATGGCGCGGGCCTCATCGATGGCGTCGAGGGCCTCGGGCAGGTCGAGCAGCGAGTGGATCTCGGCGCTGGGCATCGTCTCCGAGAGGTTGGCGACGCGGTCGCGGTTGAGCCACACCGTCAGCCAGCCGCGCTCGGCCGCCTTCGCGAAGGGTCCGACGGTGTTGCTGATGAGCACGACGTCGTCGGGGGTGGAGCCGCTCTCGGCGATGACGGCGTCGATGCGCTCGAACGTGGCGAGCCAGTTGAGGTCGGCTTCGGTGTCGTGCAGCTCGGGCGGCAGGTCCGACGGTGCTCCGGGCGCGTCGACGTGGGCGGCGAACGGGGGCAGGACGTGCTCATGGCCGGCGGGCATGGGTGCGTAGTCGATGAGGTTGACGCTGCCGCGCTCTGCCAGGTCGACCATGGCGGGCAGGACGTCGGGGAACAGCTCGGGCGCGCGCGTGGCGTCGTCGACGTGGGAGGGTTCGTCGAGGAGGCCGGTGAGCATGTGGCCCCGCCTGTCCCACAGGGTTTCGTCGCCATCGAACCACACAGAGAAAGTCACGGCACCAGCGTGACAGATGAACGGGTTTCTACCTAGTCCGGTGCTCGCATCTTGCCGCGATCTCTACGCGCCGGGCTACAGTACGGCGCCTTCGGACGCTCGTGCGGCGCGGTGGGGCGGTCAGGACGGCGTCACGAGCAGTGCGGCGAAGACGAACATCATGACGCCGACGACCGTGTCGATGACCTGCCAGGTGCGGGCGTTGCGGACGAGGGGCGTCAGCAGACGCGCGCCGAGCCCGAGCGCGACGAACCACAGCACGCTCGCGCTGATCGACCCGACGTAGAACCACCAACGCCCGTGCGCGCCATGGGAGTTCGCGACGGTACCGAGCATGACGACCGTGTCGAGATAGACATGCGGGTTCAGGAACGTCAGGCCCGCGACGGTGGCGGCGGCCGCACGCCGGCTCATCGGGGGCGCGTCGGCTGGGCTGAGGCTGCTCGCGTGGCGCGCGTTCTTGAACGAGTTGAGCCCGAACCAGACGAGATAGGCCGCACCCAGCCACTTGATCACGCGCAGCGCGTCCGGATGCGCGGAGACGACGGCACCCATGCCGAGCACACCGGCGAGTTCGAGGACGATGTCGCCGAGCGCGCAGATGACGACGACGAGCCCGACGTGGTGACGCAGCAACCCCTGACGCAGGACGAAGGCGTTCTGCGATCCGATGGCGACGATGAGGCCGAGGCCGGTGAGGAAGCCGGTGAGCAGGTGCGTCATGGCAGTGACGTTAGGGGTGTGCGTGGATGAAGGACAGTTCATGAAACTGTGGGTACTTCAGTGCTGCTTCACTAGGGTGGCCCCATGAAACTGCGTGGCGAGTGGCTCGAGGCGCTCCTGGCCTGCGTCGACGAGGGGACGTTCGACGGGGCGTCGGCCGCGCTGCGGGTGTCGCCGTCGGCGATCTCGCAGCGCATCAAGGCGCTCGAACAGGCAGTCGGGCAGGTCGTCCTCGTGCGCACCTCGCCCGTGCGCGCCACCGCCGTCGGGGAGGTCCTGCTGCGCGGAGCGCGGCAGCGAGCTCTCGTCGACGCCGAGTTGCAGCGCGCGCTCGGTTCGGCGGCGCCGGGTCGGACGCTGCCGGGTGCCGTCGTCGACCTGCCGGTCGCCGTCAACGCCGACTCGCTCGCGACATGGTTCGTCGAGGTGCTCACCACGGTGGCCGAGTGGGGTGACGCGCGGCTGCGGGTCTTCGTCGAGGATCAGGATCACTCGGCGCGGCTGCTGCGCGAGGGTGCCGTCCTGGGTGCGGTGACGGCGAGTTCTGCTGCGGTGCAAGGATGTTCGGTCAGTGAGCTGGGCGTCATGCGCTACGTACCGCTCGTGCGTCGCGACCTGTGGGAGCGCTGTTCGGGGCGCCTCGCCGAGCTGCCGACGCTGCGCTTCAACGACCGCGACGACCTGCAGCGTCGCATCCTCGCCGATGTCGGCCTCGAGCCGCGCGTCGAGCACGTCGTCCCGTCCGCCGAGGGTTTCGCCGCGGCGGTGCGGGCCGGCCTCGGATGGGGCATGGTGCCGGAGGGGCTCGCGGACGAGGACGATCACCTCAGGCGCGTGCCGGGCGTCGGCGACCTCGACGTGCCCCTGTTCTGGCAGTGCTGGCGCCTCGAGACTCGCGCGCTCGCGCGGCTGACGGATGAGGTGACGTCCGCGGCGCATCGGTTGCGGTGATCGCCGGCGGGCGCCCCATTCGTGCGTCCTGGTGCGCTTCGGGGATGTCGCGGCAGGAGCGATGACGGACCGCCGGACGGATTTTCGTCATTTCATGTGGGCCAAATCGACACCAGCATTCTAAGTAAGGTTAGGCTCACCTCACTATGAGCATGGTTGTCACGGCTACGGCCCTCCCCGATGTCATCCCGCCGGTGTGGCGGATCCTCACTAAGTTCGCCTATTTCATGGGCCTGGCCTGCGCCATCGGCGGCCTCTGGACGTACCTGAGTGTCGTCCGGCCCGCCGTCCGACGCGACACGACGGTGAACCCCGATGACGCGGCGCTCCTGACGCGTCGTGCGCTGCGTCTCGCAGCCGTCGGCACGATCGTCCTGCTCGTCGTCGCCTGGTTCCAGCTCGCGGCCCGCGTCGCGCGGGCCGGCAAGGGGATGGCGTACGCCGACGCGCTGCGCCCGTCGGCCGTCGCCGATTACCTGACGAAGCCCGCCAAGGCCGGCGAGTGGATCTCGACCGGTGCGCTCGTGACCGTCGCCAACGTCTGCATCGTGCTTGCGGCGCTCGTCCTGCTGCCGATGCTGTTCGGCCGGATGCCGCGCTGGTCGCACGCCGCCGCCGTCGCCGCCGCAGGGCTGACGGTCGCCGCCTCGCTGGTGCCGTCGATCCCGACGAAGGCCGTCGAGTTCGGCGACGTCGTCGCCAAGATGCTCATTCAGGCGCACATCATCGGGGGCTCGCTCTGGGTCGGCGGGCTCATCGCGCTCGCGCTGCTGGCTCGCACGCGACGCCATCTCGACGTCAGCGCCGGTGACGTGTGGGCACGAATCTGGGCGCGGTTCGGCGTGCTCGCGCTCGTTGCCGTCGGCATGGTGCTCGTCTCCGGGGTGTGGCTGACGTACCGCGAGGTCGGGGCGTGGGAGCAGTTCGTGACGACGCCGTTCGGGCGCTTCCTGCTCGCGAAGATCGTCCTCGTCGTCGGTCTCGTCGCCGCCGGGGCGTACAACCAGCTCGTCCTCATGCCGAAGATCGCCCGCGCGCAGCGGGCGGGGCGCCTCAGCAACGTGTTCGCGTACGTCCTCGTGACGTTTCCGCGCGTCGTGCTGACGGAGGTCGTCCTCGGCATCGGCGTGCTCGCGATCGTGCCGTTCCTCAACGGCTCTGCGCGGGCGCAGGCCGCCGGCCACGAGATCGAGGGGCCCGTCATGGACGGCGGTCTCTTCAGCGCCGGTCTGCTGCTCGTCGCCACCCTTGCAGCGTCGTTCTACGCCACGGCGAAGGCGTCGGACGGCCTCGGCCGCCGCGACCTGACGGGGGAGGGGGTGGCCGCCACGAGCTGATCCGTACCGCACACGCCGAACGACCGCACCCAAAGGTTGCCACCTTCTCTGATCGGGTGCGGTCGTTCCATGTCTGCAAGCGACGGGGGCTCGCAGGCGCGATGACGGAGTGTGGCGATCACGGGCGGCCCGGATGCTGTCTCAGCACGGCACGGATCGCCGAGCCGCGCAGTTCACGGCGTCGTCGGCGTCTGCCCGGGTGCGTAGGTCGTGTATCCGGACGGGATCGGATCGCCGCTTTTGACGCACGTCTGCCCGGGCCCGTCTCCCTTGTCCTTGACGGGGTAGGAGCCGCTCGAGCAAACCTTCTCGTCGATCGGATTGCACGCCGAAACGGCTGTGAGCCCCGCGGCGAGAACGACGCTGACGCCGATTGTGCGGAAGAACCCTGCGCGGAAGAACGTCATGATGCCTGTCACCCCTGTCATCGAGGGCCGCCGGCTGCGGCCGTCGTCAGTACAGCACTCAGACGGGCCCGTGGCGTGAGTAGTTCTACCCGGTTCATCGGGTACTCCCCGTCGGCGGGCCGGGTCTTGACCGTCATCGCCTATCGGGATGACGGTGGTGATCTGCACCTGATCAATGCCTGGCCCGCGACCGCGGCCGTCCTGAAGATCTACCGAGAGGAACGCGAGCCCCAACCGAGCCGAGGTCTACTCCGCGCCGCCGTCCGCTAGCGTCGAGGCCGTGACGAACTCGCACCCCGACGAGCGCTCCATGCGCGAACGCATGCTGGCCGGCGACCTGTACCTCGCCGACGATCCGCAGCTCGCCGCCGAATCGGATCGCGCGTAGCTCCTCACGCATCGCATCAACACGATGGACCCGACGGCGCACGACGAGCGACGCGCCCTGCTGCGCGAACTGTTCGGAGCCTTCGGGGACGACAGCGAGATCCGACCGCCGCTGCAGGTCGACTACGGCTACCGCACGACGATCGGGGCGCGCACGTTCGCGAACTTCGGCTTCGTGTGCCTCGACGTCGCCGAGGTGACGATCGGCGCGAACACCGTCGTCGGTGCCGGCTCGATCGTGACGAAGGACCTGCCCGCGAACGTCGTCGCCGTCGGCAACCCCGCGCGCGTCGTCCGCGAGATCTGACGGCGCGTCAGCCCTCGCGGCCCGCGAGCCAGCGTGTGATGCGGCCCGCGTCACCGTCGATCATGCGCCCCGGCATCGCGGACGCCGTGCGACGCCACCCGGCCCCGGCCCACAGGTGCGTCCACTGCGGGTCGCCCGCCTCGGCGGCGGCGCGACGCAGCGGTGCGAGCATCCGGTTGACCTCCGGGTAGGCCGACGGCGCGACGTTCTCGACGCCGTCGAACATCGACATGAACTCGTTGACGAGACCGCGCGCGAACCGCCCCGAGAAGGCGCGCGTCAGACCCGTATCGGTGAAGTCGTCCGAGGCGAGCGCCGCACGATGCGTCGCCGACGAACCTGCCGACGACGAGCGCAGGAACGCCGTACCCGCCTGCACCGCAACGGCGCCCATGCCGAGCGCCGCGACGGTGTCGTCGGGCGTCGCGATGCCGCCGGCCGCGAGCAGCGGCACGTCGACGGCCGCGCGGATCTGTTCGAGCAGATCGGGCAGGGGTGCCTCGTCGGGGTCGGCGTGCAGGTCGAACGTGCTGCGATGACCGCCAGCGTCAGGGCCCTGGACGACGAGGAAATCCATCCCCCGTGCGACGGCGGTGCGCGCATCGTCGAGGCACGTGACGGTGGCCCCCAGCGAGGAACCCGCCGCATGCAACGCGGTGACGTCGGCGTCGGACGGCAGCCCGAACGTGAACGTCACGACGTCGACAGGATGCGCGACGAGCCACGCGACCTTCGCGGCATAGTCGTCGTCGTCCCACGTCGGCTCACCGAGCTCGACGTCGAAACGCTCGGCCACGGGCTGCATCTTCGCGCGCAGCGACGCGAGGGCCGCGGCATCCGTGCTCTGCGGCCCCGCGATGAAGAGGTTGACGCCGGCAGCGACGCCCGCGTCCTGAATGTCACGGACCTCGTCGGCCAACGCGTCGACGTTCTTGTTGCCGCCGGCGAGCATGCCCCACCCGCCGGCGCGCGATGAGTCGATGACGAGCCGACTCGTCGAAGGGCCGCCCGCCATCGGCGCGGCGATCACAGGGAGCTCGAGACTCTCGAAGGAGAACATGCCGGCAGTCTTGCATCCGGCACCGACAACCTCGTCGGGGTGAGCTCAGGCCGCCGGTGCGTTGCCGGCGCGACGCTGCTTGACGGGGGCGTCCCCGCCGGTCTCGACGATCTGGCGCACCCACTCGGGCGCCTCGGTGCCGCGCGCCTCGTGCGCGGCGATGACGCGGGCGGCGCGCTCGCGGCGCAGGCGTCGCTTCGGGTCGGTCGCAGGCATGTGCTGGGCCGGGCCGAAGCACGAGACGCCGATGTACTCGAGGCGCCAGGCGAATCGGTAGCCGAGGCCGAGGCCGGTGTTGTCTCGCATCGCATCTCCCGAAGTGTGGGCGCAGCGCGCCCCGTCGTTTCGCGCGGTCGCGCGAAACTTGCCACCCTCAAGCCTAGGGGGTTCGGCCTCCGAACGGTGGGCGCCCGAGGGGGCCATTGGTCCTGACCTCCTGCGCGGCCGTGCATGGCAAAGCTCTTTGCCCGAAAACGCGTCAGGGACGACTCGATTCCGGGCGATGTTGTTGCGCGAGGGCTGATGCGGCGAGCGCCGTCACGATGGCGGCGAACAGCGGCAGCGTCGTCGCGTCGACGTGCGTGATGAGCGCGCTGCCGACGAGCGCGCCGAGGCTGATGCCGACCTGGAACGCGACGACGTAGATCGGCGTCGACGCGTCCGTGAAACCCGGCGTCATCGACAGCGCACGCGTCTGGAACGCGACCGGCAGCACACCGAACGCACCACCCCAGGCAGCTGCGGCGAAGGCGGCGACCGCGGCGGCAGGCGAGAACGTCAGCGCGAGCAGCGCGACGACCATGCAGCCGAGGGCGAGCATCGTGACGCGCGTCGGATGCGCGTCGAGGTGTCGGCTCGCGTACGCCGTGGTCAGCGCGCCGGCAACGCCGTAGACGAACAGTTCGACGGCGAACGCGGTGCCCGAGATGCCCTTCGCCGCCAGGATCGGCGCGATGAACGCCCACGCCGCGTTGTGCGCCGTCACGACGACCGCGACGACGGCGCACAATGTGAAGAACGGCCCCGCCATGGCGCGCGGCAGGCGCAGCGAGAACTCGCCGGGCGCCTCCGGTTCGAGGGGCGGCAGCTTCAGCTGGCTCGCGATCGCGACGCCGAGCGCGATGGCCGCGATGATGCCGCTCGCGACGCGCCACCCCAGATGGTCGCTGACGGCGGCGACGAACGGCGGCCCCGCGACGACGCCGACACTCGCGCCGAGAAAGGCGCTCGCGACTGATTTTGCCTCGGCGCCCCGGCGCGCGAGACTCACCGCGGCCATGGGCACGACCGCGAAGATCGCGCCATGCGCGGCGGCGCCGATGAAGCGCGCGATCGTCACGACGAGCAGGTTCGGCGCGAGCGCCGCCATCGCCATCGAGACGAACAGGGCGAGCAGGCACGCGACGATGACGCGGCGGCGCGGCAGGCGTCGCGTCAGCATGACGAGCGGGATGGCGGCGACGCCGACACCGACCGCGTACCAGGTCACGAGGCGTCCGACGGCGGCGTCGCTCTCGCCGAGGTCGCGCGTCATGTCGGGCATCGCGCCGACGGGGTACATCTCGGCGGTGAGGAAGACGAACAGACCTGCGGCGAGCAGGAACAGGCGCGTCGCGCGTAGCTGGTCGTCCGCTGGCGAGGTGGCCGGGGGCGCCTGCGTGCCCGTCATCAGGTGAGGACGGTGATGATGGCGAACGCGCCGAACACGGCGAAGAAGAGGCTGATCGCGGCGAAGCACCCCAACGTCGCGAGGGTGCCGCCCGACGCCTTCGGCACGGCGTGCGCCGGGTCGTGCGGGTCGACGAGCAGCGGCAGCGTCTGGCCGTCGCGGCCGTTCGTGCTCATGCCACCCGTCGGGGTCTCGAGGAGCTGACGGCTGCCGTCGGGCGCGGTGTAGCGGATGCGTGCGAGCGAGTTCTCGCGCCCGTCCTTGCCGGTGCCGAGACGCACATGACCGTCGACGACGGGCCAGCTGCGACGACGAATCGCCCCTGCGATGCCCTTGCCCAGCGCCGCGACGAGAGCGAGCCCGAACACGAGCATGACGACGCCGGCGGCGATGGTGGCAAATTCGCTCTTCACGAGGGCGAGCCTACGTGGTTCATGACGGTCGAGGGCTGCCGGCTGTCTCGGGAGGCCTTCGTGGGGTCGAGCGCTGAGGCGGCGGGGCCGATCGCCCTGCTTCCCCGGAGCAGGGCTGAGCGTTGGACGGTCCATGAGGCCGGGCGACTGGCCCGCGTGCGCCCGGTGACGCTGCGCCTCTGCTCTGCCGCCATGGGCCTGCGCTCTCCGTTCTGCCTGATTCGCCCTCCGAGTCGCGGGGACGCCTATCTCCTGCCCGATGATCGTGGTCGAATCGTGCGCGCGTCGTAGGCCATGGCTGAGTCGCGGGCGGTCTGCGACGCCCGTAGGTACGCCACAAGAGCGTCACAGAAAGCCCATAGACACCGGGCGTTGAGTGAACGTCATGAACACCACGAAGCACACCAGCCAACAGTCCACCTCGATCTTCGGCTCCCTCAAGTCGCTCGGACGCGGCATCGCCGTCAGCTCCGCCGTCGCCGTCATGGGCATCGGCACACTGAGCGCCGCCGACGCCTCCGCCGCGGGCGTCGCGACGGGCGTCCGGCACGCGAGCACCGTGACGTCGACGACGAACGCCGCGACGAGTCTCGAACTCGACCGCCGCGCCGCCTACGTCATCCGCAACGGCAAGATCGTCGCCTCCTGACGGGGCCCGACCCCGCCGACCCCACAGACCTCCTGCACCGGTGAGTCACGCAGATCGTGACGCCGAGGTGAGCGCCCCACACGCCGCGCGACGTTCGTGGTGTTCGGCGCGCACCGGGGCGCCACCACGCCGGATCGCAGGAACCTCGTGACCGATCGACGTCCATCTCCTCGTCGTCGGCGCGAATCGCGAGCGGATGGACGACCGCTCGCCCACGACACCGGCTAGGGCCACCTCCCCCTCCCCACGGCCCTGGCCGGTGTCTCACCGCTCACATTTCGCAGAAATTTCGCCCCCAAGACTGTCGCGAGGTTAAGTCCTGGGTAACAATGGGTGAAGCCCCCGGCAACCTGATGACCCCAGAGCACCAGGCGGTCGGGGGATCCAAGTCTCTCGAGCGAAGGCCCTCACCGCGGTGAGGGCCTTCGTCGTGCCTGCCCCGCTCAGCCGGCGCCGCCATTTCGAGGTCGGCGACGACCAGTTTCGTCATCGAGAACATCGCTTGTGAGACGCGTGTGACGACGGCGGGGTCGGGCGACTGCATCAACTCGGTGAAACGGCGCGGAATGATCTGCCAACTGACGCCGAACGAATCCTTTCACCAGCCGCACGGGCTCTCGGAGCCACCGTTTGCCGCCAGGCCGTTCCAGTAGTGATCAACCTCGTCCTGTCCGGCGCAGGAAACCTGGAAGCTGAGGCCTCCGTCTGTGGAAAGACCGGGCCGCCGTTGAGCAGGGTGAACGGATGGACGTCGAGCTCGACCTGCTCGAGCATCACCCGCCCGGCGCGAGAGGCGTTGGGCCCAGGGTTTTCGGGTCGTCGGGATGGCGGACGGTGTCGACGCGCCGCGAGTTCGGGAACAAGGAGAGCTAGAGCTCGGCGGCCGGTTCCGCCGTGTCGTCGAGCCAGATGCAGGGTGTGATGTCGGTCAAGCTCGCAGTCTGGCACCGACCTCCGACAACCGGGTGTCGGCGTCTCGAGATTCCGCGGAACTCCGGGGTTGTCGCCGCCGGCGGGTAACGTCGCAGGCGTGAATGAGGAGCAGGCATCAACACTCGACCAGGCGGAGCCGAGCGCGTGGCGTGACGGCGTCGTCGTCCGCGGCGCGCGGCAGAACAACCTCAAGGACGTGGCGCTCGACCTGCCGCGCGATTCGATCGTCGTGTTCACCGGTGTGTCCGGTTCGGGCAAGTCGTCGCTGGCGTTCGGCACGTTGTTCGCCGAGTCGCAGCGGCGCTACCTCGAATCCGTCGCGCCGTACGCGCGGCGCCTCATCGATCAGGCGGGCGTGCCGGACGTCGACGTCGTCGAAGGCCTGCCGCCGGCCGTCGCACTGCAGCAACAGCGCGGTGGGGGCGGCGCGCGCTCCGATGTCGCGACGGTGACGACATTGTCGAGCCTTGTGCGCATGCTCTACTCGCGCGCCGGGTGGTATCCGCCGGGGCAGGCGATGCTCTACGCCGAGGATTTCTCGTCGAACACCGTCCAAGGGGCCTGCCCGACGTGCCACGGCATCGGCCGTGTCTACGAGGTCACCGAGAAGAGCATGGTGCCGGATCCGTCGCTGACGATCCGCGAGCGCGCCGTCGCGTCCTGGCCCGTCGCGTGGGCGGGGCAGAACCAGCGCGACATCCTCGTCGCGCTCGGCTACGACGTCGACACGCCCTGGAAGGACCTACCGAAGAAGGATCGCGACTGGATCCTGTTCACCGAGGAGCGCCCCAGCGTCGGCGTGTACGCGGGCCTGACGCCGAAGCAGACGAGGCGTGCGCAGAAGCAGGGCATGGAGCCGAGCTATCAGGGCACCTTCATCGGAGCGCGACGCTACGTGCTCGACACCTTCGCCAACGCCAAGAGCGCCACGACGAAGAAGCGCGCCTCGCGCTACCTGACGAGCGAGCTGTGCGGCACCTGCCACGGCGCCAAGATCAAGCCCGAAGCGCTGTCCGTGACGTTCGAGGGGCTCGACATCGCCGCCTTCTCGCACCTGCCGCTCGAGCGCCTCGCCGAGATCGCGCGCGCCGTCACCGCTGACGACTGGAGCCCGGCCGAGGCCGCGCACCAGGACGATCACGTGCACGACGCCGAAGCTCGGGAAGCGTCGACGCAGGCTCGCGTGGCAGGTGGCGGAGCATCGCACGATGCCGCGCCCGACGTGCGGCGCACGCCAAATCTTTCGGTCGAGAAGCGCGCGGCAGCGCAACGTCTCGCAGCCGACCTCGTCACGCGCCTGCAACCGATGATCGACCTCGGCCTGGGCTACCTCTCGCTCGATCGCACGACGCCGACGCTCTCCGGCGGCGAACGTCAGCGCCTGCGCCTCGCAACGCAGCTGTCGTCGAAGCTGTTCGGTGTCGTCTACGTGCTGGACGAGCCGTCTGCCGGGCTGCACCCGCGCGACCTCGACGCGCTCATCGGCATCCTGCACGGGCTGAAGGAGCGCGGCAACAGCGTGTTCGTCGTCGAGCACTCGCTCACCGTCATCCACGAAGCCGACTGGCTCGTCGACATCGGCCCCGGAGCCGGGGAGCAGGGCGGCCGAGTGCTCTACAGCGGCACGCCGTCCGGGCTCGCTGACGTCGCCGAGTCCGAGACCCGCCGCTACCTGTTTCCCCGCGACGACGACGCCCCCGGCGCCTCTTCGCGGCGCTCGCCCCGCGAGCCGCAAGGCTGGCTGGCGTTCGCGGACGTGACGCGCAACAACCTGCAGGGCCTCGACGTCAGCTTCCCCGTCGGATGCCTGAGCGCTGTCACGGGTATCTCCGGCTCGGGCAAGTCGAGCCTCGTCAGCCAGGCGGTGCCTGCGCTGCTGCGCGAGCACCTCGGCAGCGGCGGCGCTCCCGAACCCGAGCTGACGGGTGACCCCGAGACCGATCTGCTGCTCGGCGACGACGTCGATGACATTCGCGGACGCGTCACCGAGGCGCCCCCGGGCGTGCGCCGCGTCGTCGTCATCGACCAGAAACCGATCGGACGCACGCCGCGCTCGAACGTGGCCACCTACACGGGCCTGTTCGACCACGTCCGCAAGCTCTACGCGGCGACCGACGAGGCGAAGCGCCGCGGCTACACGGCGGGTCGATTCTCGTTCAACGTGCCCGGCGGTCGTTGCCCGACGTGCGAGGGGGAGGGCAGCGTCATGGTCGAGCTGCTGTTCCTGCCGAGCATCTACACGCCGTGCCCCGACTGCCACGGCACGCGGTACGAGGCGAGCACGCTCGAGGTGACGTGGCACGAACGCTCCGTCGCCGACGTGCTCGCGATGAGCGTCGACGAGGCGCACGCGTTCTTCGACGGTGAAGACTCGATCCATCACAGCCTCGCGGTGCTGCGCGACGTCGGCCTCGGCTACCTGCGGCTGGGGCAGCCCGCCACCGAGCTGTCCGGTGGTGAGGCGCAGCGCGTCAAGCTAGCCTCCGAACTGCAGCGCGCCTCGCGCGGAGACACGCTCTACGTCCTCGACGAGCCGACGGCCGGCCTGCACCCGGCTGACAGCGACCGCCTCATGCGCCACCTGCAGGGCCTCACCGACGCGGGCAACACCGTCGTCATGGCCGAGCTCGACATGCGCATGGTCGCGCAGGCCGACCACGTCATCGATATGGGGCCGGGCGCGGGCAAGGACGGCGGCCGCGTCGTCGTCGCGGGGTCGCCGGCCGACGTCGCGGCAGACGACAACAGCGCGACGGCGCCCTACTTGCGTGAGGTGATCGAGAAAGTCCTGCAGTGACAGCTCGGCCGCGAGCTATGGCCTGGGCCGGGTGAGTCTGTAGGGCATGTCCTGCTTCCAGGGTTCGCCCATGAGCTTGTGGGACAATCGGGATGTGGGGCGGGAGGCACACACCGAGCGCTTTCTCGTGACCCACCCGTCGCGAAGGAGTTACTATGAGCCTCGAAGGCACCATCGTCGAGACACCGCTGCATCGTCTCGCCTCGCACGCGTGGAAGGCGATCGCTGGCGTCGGCGCTGTGAGCATCATCGTCGGTCTGATCGCCCTGATCTGGCCGGGGCCGACCACCGTCGTCATCGGTGTACTGTTCGGCGTCTTCCTGCTGCTGAGCGGCCTCATGGGGCTGTTCGTCGGGTTGGCGGTGCCGATGCCGGGGTTCGTGCGCGCTGCATCCTTGCTCGTGTCCGCGTTGTCGGTCGTGCTCGGTCTGCTCTGCTTCCGCAGCGAGACGCACTCCGTCACTCTGCTCGGGCTGTGGATCGGCATCGGCTGGATCATGAACTCGATGACGATGCTCGCCCGCGGCCTTTCGACGAAGGGCCAGGGCCGCGGGTGGGTCATCGTCTCCAGCGTCATCGGCATTCTCGCGGGCATCGTGCTCGTCGCCTCGCCCATCTCGTCCATGGCGACCCTCGTCTGGATCGCGGGTGTGTTCCTGCTCGTCACCGGCATCGTCGAGATCATCCGCGCGATGCAGCTGCGTCGCCGCGCACGCTCCCTCTGACGAGCCTCGTCCTCGACGCGAGAGCCCCCCGGCGCACGAGCCGGGGGGCTCCGGCGTGTTCCCGGCGGGTGCGGTGGCTGGTCACGTGACGCAGACGGCCGCCCGGTAGGCACGCCCTCGATCGTCGCAGCGCCGACTCGTGGAGTGCACGCAGGCCGGGATCGCGGGTCGCCGCGGCCACAGATCGTCCTCGCGCGCCGGTCACGATTGCGGTTGATGCCGCCGGATGGCGGAAACTATGGGGCGTGTCGACGATTCTCTTCTTCCACGCCCACCCTGATGACGAAGCGAGCCAGACCTCGGGGGCGATGGCGCGAGCCGTTTCCGAGGGACATCGTGTCGTCGTCGTGTATGCGACCAACGGTGATCACGGGGATGCCCCCGACGACCTCGCGCCCGGCGAGAGCGTCGTCGATCGACGACGCACCGAGGCCGCCGGGTCGGCGCAGGTGCTCGGCACGGCGCGCGTCGCGTGGCTCGACTACGCCGACTCCGGCATGACGGGGTGGGAGCAGAACGCCGGCGAGAAGGCGTTCCACGGCGCCGACCTCACCGAAGCGGGCCAGCGGCTCGCCGACATCCTCGACGAAGAGGCCCCCGACGTCGTCGTCGGTTACGACTGGCATGGCGGGTACGGCCACCCCGACCACGTCAAGGTGCACCCGGTGATGCACCGGGCGCTCGAGCTGACGCGCGAGACGCCGAGGCTTTTCGAATCGACGATGAACCGCGATCGCATGCGCGTCATGTATCGCAAGGCCGTCGAGGCGGGCGTCTACCCCGAGGGGGAGGGGTTCAACCCCGATCAGCCCATGGACGACGGCAACCCGCTCGGCCTGCCCGAGCGCGAGATCTCGTTCTACGTCGACGTCACGCCCTGGCTCGAGAACAAGCGCGCGGCGCTCGCAGCGCACGCCTCGCAGTCGGACGCGCGCGGCATCCTCGAGATGCCTGACGAGGTCTTCCCGCTCGCGTTCGGGCGGGAGCACTACGTTGACGTCGCGGCGATGGAGGCGTCAGGCATCCCGTCGCTCGACGGCCACGCCCACGGCGCGCGCCCCGACGGCGAGCCGCTGCCGGAGGGCTGGTTCTTCTGAGCCCCCGCTCCCTGCATCGCAGAAGTAACCAAGAATCGCGGATGGGACGGGCGCGGCCGCTGGGGGCCGGAGGATTCCAGCGGGTCATAGAGGGAGCAGGTACTCGGCCTCGTCGGCCGGGCACTCGGCTGTCGGGTTCTCGACGAGCCGGAACCCGCGACGCCGGTACGCCGCAGCCGCGCGCTCGTTGGCGCGGTAGGCGTGCAGCCCGATGGCGCGCAGCCCTTGCTCGCGCGCATCGCTGATGACGGCGTCGACGAGCGCGTCGAACACGCCGGTGCCGCGGCGCGCCGGCTCCACCCACATCTGCACGAGGAACGCGATCTCGAGTGCCCCGTACCCCAGTGCGCCGACGACGGCTGGGTCGTCGAAGTAGATCTGGCCCGGTCGTAGGCCGATCAGCCCGTCGGCGCGCGGCGCGACCTGACTCGACGCCTCCGGCTCACCCGCGTCCGGCACCCACAGGTACGTGCCGGGGCTCATCGCGCGCTGGGCCCAGACCTGCTCGCTGAACTCTCTCTCACGGGCGAACGTCGACCCGAAAGCCTCTGGGTTCGTCGACAACGCCCGCAGCCGCACGTCGCGGTAGGTCTGCCACGGAAGGTCACCGGCGGGGAGAACAGTCATGGCGCCCAGTCTCGTGACACGGCGTGGACCCGTCAACGCGAAGCCGCCAGCGCCGGAACGGGTCGAAGAGGCAGCGATCGGTCAGCGCCGAGGCACAGCCGTGTCGCCGCCCGATCGCGCCGGCGACACGGTGATTCGCCGTATTCAGCGCATCGTGAGCCATTCGTTACCTGCGCGCCGCATTCGCCGTCAGCACACGGGACGGCGACGCGTCGAGGCGGCGTCAAGAGGCGCGGTCCAACCCTGACAACGCCGTCGAACGGCTCGTGTTTCCGAGGTAACCCATAGGCTGAAGCGAACTGCAGCCCGCGTGATCCGGGCGATCCAGCCCGCCTGGGCGTGGCTTCTCCAGCCCATGACGGCGGCCGAGGACGCCCTGCGTCACCGTCAAGGAAGGGAGGGTGAGGCCTGTGTGGGATTTCATCGCCGACCGGTGGGAGGACATCGCCTACCGCAGCTACCAGCACACGTCGCTCGTCGTGCAATCCGTGCTGCTCGCGACGATCATCGCGCTCGTCCTGGCCGTCATCGTCATCCGCAACAAGAAGCTCGAGAGCTTCGCGAACATCTTCTCGGCGATCGGCCTGACGTTGCCGTCGTTCGCGCTGCTCGGCATCCTGCTGCCGCTCGTCGGCATCGGTGCGGTGCCGTCGGTCATCGCCGTCACCTTCTACGCCGTCCTACCGATCCTGCGCAACGCCGTCGTCGGTCTGCAGGCTGTCGACGCAAACCTGCTCGAGTCCGCGCGCGGCATGGGCATGAGCAAGGTGGCGACGCTGCTCAAGGTGCGTCTGCCACTCGCGTGGCCCGTCATCCTCGCGGGGGTGCGCACCTCGACGCAGATGTCGTTCGGCGTCGCGGCCATCGCCGCCTACGCCCTCGGCCCAGGTCTCGGCGGCTACATCTTCACCGGCCTGTCTCAGAACGGTGGCGTCAACGCCATCAACTTCGCCCTCGTCGGCACGATCGGCATCGTCATCCTCGCCCTCGTGCTCGACCTCATTCTCGTCGGCATCGGCCGACTGACGATTCCCAGGGGTATCCGTGCCTGATCTGTTCCGCACCGACCACGACGCTCCCGTCACCGAGACCGTCAACGAGCAGCCCGCCAGCCATGACGTCACGGGCGCCGAGATCGTCTTCGACGACGTCGTCAAGAAGTACCCGGGCCAGGCGAAGGCGGCCGTCGGCGGCCTCAGCCTTACCGTCCCCGCCGGCGAGATGGTCATGTTCGTCGGCCCCTCCGGCTGCGGCAAGACGACGTCGCTCAAGATGATCAACCGGCTCATCAACCCGACGAGTGGTCGCATCACGATCGACGGTGACGACGTCAAGAACCACAAGGTCGACGACCTGCGCCGCAAGATCGGCTACGTCATCCAGGGTGGCTCGCTGTTCCCGCACCTCACCGTCGCCGACAACGTGGGCGTCGTGCCGGGGCTGCTCAAGTGGGACAAGAAGCGCATCGCCGCGCGCACGGACGAACTGCTCGACATGGTCGGTCTCGACCCTGCGCGCTACCGCGACCGCTACCCCCGCGAGCTGTCGGGCGGGCAGCAGCAGCGCGTCGGCGTGGCCCGTGGCCTGGCGGCCGACCCACCCGTCATCCTCATGGACGAGCCGTTCGGCGCCGTCGACCCGATCACCCGGCAGCGGTTGCAGGACGAGATGCTCAGCATCCAGCGCCAGCTGAGCAAGACGATCATCTGCGTCACGCACGACATCGACGAGGCACTGAAGCTGGGCGACCGCATCCTCATCCTCTCCGAGGGCGGGCGGATCGAGCAGTACGACACCCCCGAGAACATCCTCGCGGCGCCGGCCAACGAGTTCGTCGAGGACTTCGTCGGCTCGGGTTCGGCGCTGAAGTCGCTGCAGCTGACACGCCTCGACGAGATCGGCGCGACGCAGCTGGGTACCGTCACCGTCGGAGCCGACGCGTCCGAGGCGCGCGAGGCCGCCCAGCGTGGCGGTTCCCCCAACGTCGTCGTGCTCGACGAACGCGGACGCCCGGTCGACTTCATCAACGTCGAGCGGATGCGCGGCACCCGGGTCGAGAACCGTGGGGTCAACCTCATCACCGTCGACTCGCGTGCCACCCTCAACGACGCCCTCGACGCGATGCTCACCTCGAGCCACGGCGCCGTCGTCGTCACCGGCGGGCGCGGCGAGTACCGCGGCGTCGCGTCGTTCCAGCAGGTGATGGAGCACATCCGTCAGGTGCAGGAGCAGGCGGCCGCACTCAGCGAACGCGTCGACGGAGAGGCTGACGCGAGCTCGACGGTCGTCGCCAACACCTCCTCGACCACGGACTTCGACGCTCAGGCCGACGAGGGGGAGCAGCGATGAGGAAGCGCCTGGGGCGTGAGCGGTTCGGCATGATCGTCGGCCTGCCCATCCTCATCCTGCTCGTCGGCGGTGGCTGGGTGATCTGGCGCCTCAACGCCGACCTCGACGACATCGAGGCCCGCCAGCTCGAGTGGAGCCTGCTCGGCACCCTGTTCTGGCAACACCTCAAGGTGACGGCGGCCGCTGCCGTCGTGGTGCTCGTCACCGCCATCCCGCTGGGAGTGCTGCTGACGCGTCCGAGATTCCGGCGATTCTCCGGCCCCGTCATCGCCATCGCGAACGCGGGACAGGCGACGCCCGTCATCGGCCTCATCGTGCTGCTCGCGATGTGGATCGCGTTCGACTTCTGGACGGCGGTGCTGGCGCTCGCGATCTACGCGTTCCTGCCGGTGCTGCGCAACACCATGGTGGGGTTGCAGCAGGTCGACCAGACGCTCGTCGAAGCCGCACGCGGCATGGGCATGAGCCAGATGGCGACGCTCCTGCGCATCGAGATGCCCCTGGCTGCGCCCATCATCATGGCCGGCGTGCGCACCGCGCTCGTGCTCGTCGCGGGCACGGCCTCGTTCGCGGCCTTCATCAACGCCGGTGGCCTGGGCGAGCTCATCACGACCGGCATCAAGCTGTTCCGCTACCCCGTGCTCGTCAGCGGCGGCATCCTCATCGCGCTGCTCGCCCTCGCGTTCGAATGGGCCGGGCGCCTGCTCGAAGCCCTGCTCACGCCGAAGGGAATGTGATCGGATGACACGCCAGCGAATGAGGCGAGCGACGGGCGCCGTCGTCGCCGTCACGACGGCCGTGACGCTGAGTTCCTGCGGCCTCGGCACCTCGGGCGGGCTGACGACGAGTGCCAAGCTCGCGGGCCCCCTGGCCTCGGTGAAGAAGCTCGACGGGCTCGACATCGCGGTCGGTTCCAAGGACTTCACCGAGCAGCAGATCCTCGGCAAGATCGCCGTCATCATGCTGCAGTCGGGCGGCGCGAAGGTGAAAGACTTCACCGCCATCCCCGGTTCTGCGGCCTCGCGCCAGGCGCAGCTGACGGGGCAGGTGCAGCTCATCATGGAGTACACGGGCACGGCGTGGATCACCTACATGGGCAAGACCGACCCCATCGCTGATTCGCGCAAGCAGTACGAGGCCGTGAAGGCGGAGGACGCCAAGAACGGGTTCACCTGGCTGGAACCTGCGCCCATGAACAACACGTACAGCCTGGGCATGCGTCAGGACTTCGCGAAGAAGTACGGGCTCAAGGATCTGTCGGATCTCAAGAAGGTGCCTGTCGGCGAGCGCACGTTCTGCATCGAGTCGGAGTTCGCGAACCGCAACGACGGCTTCCAACCCATGCTCAAGGCGTACGGGATGACGTACGGCAAGGACGTGCCGACCGGCAACATCCGCAAGATGGACACCGGCGCCATCTACTCGGCGATCGACCAGAAGGTCTGCAACTTGGGTGAGGTCTTCACGACGGACGGGCGGATCAAGAGTCTCCACCTCGACGTCATGAGCGACAGCAAGCACTTCTTCCCCAACTACAACGTCTCGCCCGTGGTCAAGACGACGATCTACGACACGTATCCGCAGATCGCGCAGATCCTCGAACCGGTCGTGAAGAAGCTCGACAACGACACCCTCATCGATCTCAACGCCCGCGTCGACGTCGAGGGCAAAGATCCCGGCAAGGTCGCCGAGGAGTGGTTGAAGAGCGAGGGCTTCATCGAGTAGGTCGTGGCCGAGGGTGCTGATGGTGCGTCGTCAGCTGCCCGACTTCTGTGCAGCTGCCCCAGGAATGTGCTGAACAATCCTGGGGCAGCTGCACATTTCTCGTGCAGGTAATGGCACGTCGTCGGCGTGGCGGCACTCGAGGGGCACGGGTGTCACAAGGCTCGGGCGACGAACTCCCGCAGATCGGTGATGGTGCGTACCTCGTGCATGTCGACGATGGCGGCGTATCGGTGTGCGACGGAATCGCCCTGGCCCCACTGTGATTCGGCTTCCGGGTTGAGCCACATCGCGTGCCTCGCCTGCTGCGCGATGGTGCGCAGCGCGTCGTAGCGCGGGTCGGTGTTGTTCGTGCGCGCGTCGCCGAGGATGAGGACGGTGGCACGCGGCGTCACCGCGTCGAGGTGGTGTTCGACGAAGTCGGCGAACGTCTGGCCGTAGTCGCTGTTGCGGTGCCCGCGCGTCATGCGCCGGTTGCCCTTGAGCGCTTCGACGAGGTCGCCGTCGCGCCCGACCTCCTTGACGACCGCGGTCAGCTCGTCGACGGTGTTGACGAACCCGAAGACGCGCACGCGCGCGAACTGCGCCTGCATCGCCTGCATGAGCAGGATCGTGAACCGGCTGAACCCGGCGACCGAACTCGACATGTCGGCGAGGATGACGAGCTCCGCACGGTTCGGCGCGTGATGCGTGAACACCGGCTCGATCGGTACGCCGCCCGTCGACATCGACGCCCGCAGCGTCCGCCGGATGTCGATGCGCCCATGTGACGCGCGGCGCCGCTTGGCCGTCATCCGCGCTGCGAGCTTGCGGGCGAGAGGGTCGACGACGCGCCGCATCTCCGCGGCATCGACGGCATACGTCTGGCTGAATGCGCGACGCTCGAGCGGCGTCGTGACGGCGTGCTCCGCCAGCCGTTCGACACCACGGATCTCCGCGTTGCGTCGCCGCGTCTCGGTCTCGACACGGCGCCGGAACGCGGCGACGCGCTCGCGGGCGTCGTCACGATCGAGCCGCTGCGTGAAGCGCTCCGGCTGCCACCCTTGATCGGCACCCATCGCCTGACCGCTACCACCACCCCCGCCGCCCGAGCTGCCACCGGCCGTGCCGCCGTCAGAACCGCCGGCTTCTGGGCCCTGCTGCATGAGCTCGGATGCGCGCGCGATGGCGAGGTTCGGCTGGAACTGCTCGATCGCCTGGTTCGCGCTGAACCCGTTCTCACCCTCGCGCCGCAGCACGCCGAACTCCGTGACGACGGTGGCTGCGAGGGCGTTCAACGCCCGCTCGTCCTGAGCGGCGAGAGCCTGCGCGAGGATCTCCTGCAGCGCCCTGGCGCGCTCGCGCAGGGCCGCGGCGTCCGCCGTCAGGGGGTCGAAGTCGTCGAGTGCGTCGAGCGAGTCGGGTTCGGGCTCGCCGTCGGGGTGAGCACCGGATTTGTCTGCGGCGCCGTCCTCTTCGAGGTCCGTCAGGCGGGTGCGCGCGCCCAGGGCGGCGGGAAAGTAGAGGTCGAACAACTCGTCGAACACGCGCCGCTGCTCGCCGCGTCGCATGAACGCCGACGCGAGACCCTCGCGCAGACGCTCGCGATCGTCGAGCCCGAGAGCGGTGACGATGCGCCCCGCGTCGATGACGTCGCTCGTGCCGACGACGACGCCGTGGCGCCGCAACGCGTTCGCCAACGACACGAGTCGACGCTGCAGCACGCCCGCAGACGCGATGCCCGGGCCGGCGGATGACGTCACGGACGCGCGCGGTCCGTAGCCCGCGGTGTCCGAGTGCGCAGCTCGCCGCCCGGCGCCCGGCGCACCCGCGCCGGCGGGGATGACGGCGTCGTCAGGCATCGAGCTTGAGCAGCGTGGAGGCGCGTTCGATGTCGTCCTGGTGCTTGAGCAGCACGCCGAGGTTGGCGCGCAGCACCGTCGCGTCGAGATCGCCCGTGCCGTCGGCTCCGAGGGCGATGAGGGTGCGCGCCCAGTCGACGGTCTCGGCGACGCTCGGTGCCTTGCGCAGTGGCATCTGGCGCAGTCGGTGCACGAGTCGCACGACGGATTCGACGAGCGCCGCGTCGAGACCCGGCACCTTGAGTTCGACGATGCGCTGCTCGAGCGCCGGCGTCGGGTAGTCGATGTGCAGGAACAGGCAGCGTCGACGCAGCGCCTCCGACAGGTCGCGGGCGGCGTTCGACGTCAGCACGACGAACGGTCGCTGCGTCGCACTGATCGTGCCGAGTTCGGGCACCGTCACCTGAAAGTCGCTCAGCACCTCGAGCAGGAGGCCCTCGACCTCGACGTCGGCCTTGTCGAGTTCGTCGATGAGAAGCACCGTCGGCTGCGTGTTGCGGATGGCGCGCAGCAGCGGACGCGTCAGGAGGAAGTCGTCGGTGAAGATGTCGGTGGCAAGCTCGTCCCAGTCGTGGGCGGCGCCGCCCGATGGCGAGCCGGCGGGGCTGGAGGCGTCCGGCTGAGCGTCCGCGGCGCTGTTCGTGGTCGATGTGGACGCGGCCGCGCCCGACGAAGACGCCTGTGCCAGAGCGGTGTTGGCGGTGATGCGCAGGAGCTGCTTGGCGTGGTTCCACTCATAGAGGGCGCGGGCCTCGTCGATGCCCTCATAGCACTGCAGCCTCACGAGGTCGGCGTCTGTGCCCGTCGCGCCGGACAATGCCGCCGCCACCGCCTTCGCCAGCTCGGTCTTGCCGACGCCGGCCGGCCCCTCGACGAGCAGGGGCTTGCCGAGGGCATCGGCGAGGAAGACGGTCGTCGCGATGGCGTCGCTCGCGAGGTAGCCGGCCTCGGCGAGGCGGTCGCGGACGTCGTCCACGGATTCGAAGTGCGCAGTCACCGTGCCATTGTCGCGGATGGCTCAGGCCGCGATCGGCGAAAACGCAGAACGGGTTGACCGGGTAGGCCCTCGGAACGATCCGACGTGACGCCGGCCCCACAGCTCGCGCACACCTCGCAGTCAGGTGTACCATTAAACATAGATAACCTAACTAAACGAAGGGAAGAGATGTCCACCGCGCATCCGCCAACCGCGCAGGCCCCGATGAGGACGGTCTTGTCGCACGTCATCGTTCCGATCCTCATGGGCCTCATCATGTGCGCCGCCTACCTCGGTGGTTTCCACAAGCCGTCGCCCCACCACGTGCCCGTCGCCGTCGTCGGTCAGGCTCAGCAGGCCGGCCCGCTGGCGGCCAAGGTGCAGGACGCGTTCGGCGACGAGGCGGACGTTCGCACGATCGCGACGCCCGAGCAGGCCACGGATCAGCTGAAGCACCTGAAGATCTCCGCGGCCTACGTCCCCGGTGACGGCAAGGCCGAACTGCTCACCGCCGGTGGCGCGTCCGACACGACGAAGTCCGTCGTCGAGAAGATGTTCCGCCCCGTCGCGGAGAAGCAGCACGATGCGCTGACCGTCAAGGACGTCGCGCCCCTCACCGAGGACGACCCCGCCGGCCAGAACGGCTTCTTCTTCCTCGTCGCCCTGACGGTTGCCGCCTACGCCACGTCGATCGCCATCGGCGCGGCGGCTGCGAGCCGCCCGTTCGCCCAGCGCATCGCCCTCGCCGCCGGCGCCGCCGTCGTCATCTCGACGATCGAACTCGCGATCGCGGCGTGGGGTTACGACATGTTCGGTGGGCACGTGCTCGCAACATGGGCGCTGTCACTGCTCTACACGGCCGGCGTGCTGACGGTCGGTGTCGGCCTGCACCCGATCGTCGGACGGTTTGCGACGCTGCTGTACTCGGCGATCTTCGTCGCGCTCAACTTCACCTCGTCCGGCGGCGTGTTCGCGCCCGTCATGCAGCCGAGCTTCTTCGGTTGGCTGCACGACTTCTGGATCGGCTCCGGCTTCGTCGAGGCGCTGCGTCGCATCATCTACTTCCCGGACGCCTCGATCGCCGGTCCGCTCACCATCCTGTTCGGTTGGTTGGTCGTCGGGTTGCTCTGTCTCGCAGCCGGATGCGCGGTCGAACAGCGACGTGTTGCGCGAGCCCGTGAGCTCGAGGAAGCTGCGTCCAGCCCCGTCGGACGCCACGCCGAGCAGGCGCATCAGGACGAGCGCGACGAGCTCGACCCCGAGACCGAGGAGGAACTCGAGGAGAACGTCGCCGTCTGACGTCCTCTCTCTTTGCGCCTAGATGCACCCGGGTGCATCTAGGCGC
>NZ_JBXASS010000005.1:132652-193164 GCF_058809565.1 Dermacoccus sp. MPR-E5
GTGGAGAAACGCGTCACGGATGACGCGTTTCTCCACACCCCCTTCGTGTCCCTCGATGCCTCACGAGCTGCGAGCGAGCCGATGGAGGGCCCACCACGCTAGCGGCCGGTAGGCCTGCCCGACGATGGGCGGCAGATCCATCGCCATGTGGCAGCGACACCCGCCCCGACGAACCTCGACGCGGTGCTCGCCCGTCGTCGTCAGCCCCAGGACGCTGACGCGCCAGCTCCACGTCCTCGCCACCGCATCGACGTCGGTGATGACGAACCGCCCCACCGTCACCGGCCCGAGACGCCATCGTCCTTGCGTGCCGGGACGGATCACCACGGCATCCGCCTCGGCCGGCGGCATGTGCGGCGACCAGTCACGCCACCGATCGACGTGCACGTAGGCGTGCCACGCCGCGTCGACACTCGCGGGCCCGTCAGCATGGACGTCGATGCGCTTCATGTCCGAATGCTAGGCGTTTCAACGGAACCCAGGTCGCGCACAGCCCTCGGGCGCCCCGCGCCGACCCCAGCACGCACGATGGCGCGTAACTCACGCGCAGGCGTGCAGTTGCGTGCCTACCTGTGAGTTACGCGCCATCGTGAGGGTCAGGCGACCCTCGACTCCGTTCGCTTGATCCTCTGCGCGCGGACTACTCCTTGGCTCAGTTCCTCAGCGCCCGATTCGTCAGGGCCGGGCCGTCGCACGCTCCGGCGCGGACCTACCTCGGTCGGGCTTGATCGTCACTGAGCCCACGGCGCGCTTCGTCAACGCTCCCTACGCCGAGGTGTGAACGCCTCGCAAGCTCGGCATCCACACCCTCGACTCCGCTCGCTTGATCCTCAGCGCGCGGCTTTCTTGTCTCGCCGACGACGGTGCAGAATCGGCTCGGTGTAGCCGTTGGGCTGCTTCGTTCCCTCGAGGATCAGCTCCTTGGCCGCGTTGAACGCGATGCCGTCGAAGCCCGGCGCCATGGGCTCGTACTTCGCGTCACCGGCGTTCTGCTGGTCGACGACCGGCGCCATGCGCTTCAGCGACTCGACGATCTCGTCTTCGGTGACGATGCCGTGCTGCAGCCAGTTCGCGAGCAGCTGGCTGGAGATACGCAGCGTCGCCCGGTCCTCCATGAGCGCGACGTCGTGGATGTCGGGCACCTTCGAGCAGCCGACGCCCTGGTCGATCCAGCGCACGACGTAGCCGAGGATCGACTGGCAGTTGTTGTCGAGTTCCTCGCGCTTGTCCGCGTCCGACCAGTCCGTGTTCTCCGCGAGCGGGATCTGCAGGATGTCGTCGACCGACGCGGCCTTGCGCTTCGCGAGCTCCTCCTGCACGGCGAACACGTCGACCTGGTGGTAGTGCAGCGCGTGCAGCGTCGCGGCGGTCGGCGACGGCACCCACGCCGTCGTCGCGCCGGCCTTCGGCTGGCCGATCTTCTGCTCGAGCATGTCCTTCATCAGGTCGGGCATCGCCCACATGCCCTTGCCGATCTGCGCCTTGTGCGCGAGACCGGCAGCGAGGCCCACGTCGACGTTGTTGTCCTCGTACGCCTTGATCCACGTGGAACCCTTCATCTCGCCCTTGCGGATCATCGGGCCCGCGAGCATCGACGTGTGGATCTCGTCGCCGGTGCGGTCGAGGAAGCCCGTGTTGATGAACACGACGCGCTCCTTCGCGGCGTCGATGCAGGCGGAGAGGTTGACCGTCGTGCGGCGCTCCTCGTCCATGATGCCCATCTTGACGGTGTTCTTCGCCAGCCCGACGACGCTCTCGACGCGCTCGAACAGCTCGTTCGCGAACGCGACCTCCTGCGGGCCGTGCATCTTCGGCTTGACGATGTAGATCGAGCCGGTGCGCGTGTTGCTCACGCCGTCCTTGTCGGCGAAGCCGTGGATCGCAGCCGGGACGGTGACGAGGGCGTCGAGGATGCCCTCGCCGATCTCGTTGCCGTCGGCATCGAGGACGGCGTCGCTCGTCATGAGGTGGCCGACGTTGCGGACGAACAGCAACGAGCGGCCCGGAAGGGTGAACGTGTCGCCGCCGGGGGAGACGTATTCGCGGTCGGGGTTGAGCTCGCGCTTGAACGTCTTGCCGTTCTTCGTGATCTCCTCGGCGAGGTCACCCTTGTTGAGGCCGAGCCAGTTCGTGTAACCGAGCACCTTGTCCTCGGCGTCGACGGCGGCGACGGAATCCTCGAGGTCCATGATCGTCGTGACAGCCGACTCGACGAGGACGTCCTTGATGCCGGCCGGGTCGGTCGCGCCGATCGGGGACTCGGCGTCGATCTGGATCTCCAGGTGAAGACCGTTGTGCTTCAGCAGGATTCCCTCCGGCTGGGCAGGCAGCCCGACGTAGCCGGCGAACTCGTCAGTGTTCTTCAGCGACGTCGTGCGCTCACCGTCGAGGTGGACGACGAGCTCGCCGCCGTCGACGCCGAAGCCGGTGACGTCGGTGTACGAACCCTCGGCGAGCGGGACGGCAGTGTCGAGGAAGTTCTTCGCGAACGCGATGACGGCGTCGCCGCGCACCGTGTTGTACGAGGTGCCCTTCTCCTTGCCGTCGGCCTCGTCGATCGCGTCGGTGCCGTAGAGCGCGTCGTAGAGCGAACCCCAGCGGGCGTTCGACGCGTTGAGCGCGAAGCGGGCGTTGAGGATCGGCACGACGAGCTGCGGGCCGGCCTGGTCGGTGATCTCACGGTCGACGTTCTGCGTCGTGATGCTGAACTCGGCCGGAGCATCGACGAGGTAGCCGATCTCGGTGAGGAAGCTCTTGTACGCGTCGAAGTCGGGCTTGCCCGGGTTGGCGCGGTGGTATTCGTCGATCTTGGCCTGGAGGTCGTCACGCTCGGCGAGCAGGGCGCGGTTCTTCGGGCCGAGCTCGGCGACGACGTCGGAGAAGCCCTTCCAGTACGTGTCGGCGTCGATACCGGTGCCGGGCAGGACCTGGTCGTTGATGAAGTCGTACAGGATCGTCGCGACCTGCAGACCGTTCACCTCGGTGCGCTGCGTGTCAGCCATGAGCGTTTCCTTCCTCGCGGGGGCATGCTGCTCCCTACGTTACTGGTCGGTAACGTCTCTGTGGGGCAAATCCTCCAAGCCGCCCTCCGCGACGCCCGTCTGCGTCGTGCCGCATCGTGCGCCCGCCCCGCCGCATCGAGTGCCCGCTCCACCGCGCCCCTGTGCGATTTGCGTCCACATCTGCGAATCTCGGCCCCCTCCGCGATTCCCGGACACATCGACGATTCCTGTCCCCATCGGCGAGTGTCGTCCACTTTCGCAAGCCACGCCACGAACAGATCACTGAAGATGGTGGCCAGGCCGACCGGTGACGCAGGCGACTGCCGGGGTGACGACCTCTCGCCCCGCGGCGGCTCAGACGTGGGCGTCGAGCCAGGCGAGGATGTCGGCGACGACCTCGTCGCGGTTCGTCTCGTGGAGGATCTCGTGGCGCGCGCCGGGGTAGAGCGTCAGGGTGACGTCGTGCACCCCGACGCCGCGCAGCAGATCGGCGACGGGTCGCACGCCCTTGCCGTTGTCGCCGGCCGGGTCGGCCTCGCCGGAGATGACGAGAACCGGCAGATCCGACGGCGTGCCGGCCGCGAATGAACGCCGGTTGACCAGGCGCAGCCCGCCCAGCATGTCGGCGTAGAACGCGGCGGTGCAGACGAACCCGCACAACGGGTCGGCGACGTAGTCATCGACGGCGGCCTCGTCGCGCGAGAGCCAGTCGAAGTCCGTGCGCGCAGGCGCGAACTGCTTGTTGAACGCCCCGAACGACATCGTGTCGAGGAGCTTGCTCGCGTGCGTGCGCCCCCGCAGACGGCCCTCGGCGCGCGCGACCTGACGTCCGACGCGGCCCAGCAGCCCAGGATCGGCGGGCGTTCCGGAGACGATGAGACCCGCCAGTAGATCGCCGTGTTGCGCCGCGAACGTACGCACCAGTAGCGAACCCATGCTGTGCCCTAGCAGGACGACGGGGCGACCCGGCACCTCGGCCTGCGCGCGCCGCGTCACCTGGAGCAGGTCGTCGACGACGCGCGCCCACCCGTCATCGTCAGCGAAATGACCGAGCACACCACCCTCGGCGGTGCGCCCGTGCCCACGGTGATCGTTCGCGTAGACGGCGTACCCGGCCGCGTTCAACTCCTGCGCGAACCGCTCGTAGCGCGCCGAATGCTCCGCCATGCCGTGAGCGATCTGCACGACGGCGCGCGCTTCTCCGTCCGGCAACCACCGCTGACCGCGGATGACGACGCCGTCACTCGCCGCGACCTCGAACTGCTCTGCTGCCATGTTGACCTCCGCTGTGATTCCGCGACGCTCTTGGATGGGGCGTGAAGACCCCATCGAACCACGCCGACCCGCGATGTTGCCCGGGATTCGGGGCTCCCGTGCCCCAGATCCCGGGCAACATCGAGTGATCGTCAGAGAACTACAGAACCATTCTTCTCGGTTCTCTTCGTCAACGTTCACTTCGGCAGGATCCTCGCTGTGACATGCGCGTCCGCCCGCGCCCGGCATGGCTGGAGCAATCCTCGCTTCGCTGCGGTGACCCCACCCATGCCGTACTCGACGGACACGACGCTGCGGTCCTACCTTCGTTCACTAGATCCTCAGAGAACCATCCGAAACAGGGGCGAGTCGGGATCCACCCGCTCAACCCGCGCCGGCGACGCATCGATCCGCGCAAGCAGATCGGGCAACGACGACGGGTCGCCCAACTCCAGGCCGACGAGCGCCGGGCCCGTCTCGCGGTTGGAACGCTTCGTGTACTCGAACAACGTGATGTCGTCGTCAGGCCCGAGCACCCCGTCGAGAAAACGCCTCAACTGCCCGGGTTCCTGCGGAAATTCGACGATGAAGTAATGCTTGCGGCCCTCGAACACGAGCGAACGCTCGACGACCTCCGCATAGCGCGACACGTCGTTGTTTCCGCCCGACAGGATCGCGAGGACGAGCTCGCCATCGGCGAAGTCGACACCGGGCAACGCTGCGGGCGCGAGCGCGCCGGCAGGCTCCGCGATGATGCCGTCGCTCTGATACAGGTCGAGCATCTCCGTGCAGATCTGCCCCTCCGGCACGCTGAAGCACGGCACGCCGCCGGCAGCGATGATCGGGTACGTGTGCGCGCCGAGCAGGCCGACCGTCGCGCCGTCGACGAACGGATCGGTCACCGGCACCGCCACCGGGCGTCCCTCAGCAAGCGCCGCCTGCAGCGACGGCGCCCCAACCGGTTCGACGCCGACGATGCGCGACGACGGATGGCGCTCCCGCACCCACGCCGTGATGCCCGCCAGCAACCCGCCGCCACCGACGGGCACGACGACGACGTCCGGCACCTTGCCGTACTGCGCCTCGCACTGCGCGAACGCCTCGAGCGCGACGGTGCCCTGCCCCGCGATGGTGCGGACGTCGTCGAACGCGGGCACGAGCGTCGCCCCGGTCGTCGCAGCGAATTCTCCTGCAGCGGTAGCGGCGACGTCGTACGTGTCGCCCTGGACGACCGTCTCGACCCACGGCCCGCCGAGCACTCGAACCCGCTCACGCTTCTGACGGGGCGTCGTGCGAGGCAAAAAGATCGTGGCCTTCACGCCGAGGCGCGAGCACGCGTATGCGACGCCCTGGGCATGGTTGCCGGCCGACGCGCACACGACGCCCGCCGCGCGCGCGTCGTCGTCGAGCTGCGCGATGAGGTTGCTCGCTCCGCGAATCTTGTACGAGCGCACCGGCTGCTGATCCTCGCGCTTGAGCACGACGCTCGCGCCGAACTTCGTCGACAGGCGGCTGCTCTCGAACAGCATCGTGGGGTTGAGCAGGTCGGTGAGGCGCTCGGCGGCGGCTTCGACGTCGGACGCATCGACCTCGGGACGCAGGGTGGGTGTGCTCGTCACGTCAGCCACCGTCTCACGGGCGACCCCGCGAATGTCGGGATGAACCGGATCGCGGATGCCCCCCTGTTCTCCCGCGTGCGACCCGGCAACCTCGGGCGCGGCTCAGCCGACGACGGGTGACGCAGCGGAAGCTGCGGCAGCGCCCTCGCGGCACGCGCGGCAGACGCCCCAGTACGTCACCTCGGCCTCGTCGATGTCGAACCCCTCGCTGAGTTCGGACTCGTGCGCCGCCGTCAGGCACGGTGTGTCGCCGACGGCACAGGGGATGTCGACGATCGTCGCGCATTGTCGGCACACGAGGTGGTGGTGGTTGTCGCCGACGCGTCGTTCGTAGAGCGCGGATTGGCCGGCCGGCTCGATGCGGCGGATGATGCCGTGCGCCGTCATCGCATGCAGGGCGTCGTAGACGGTTTGCGTCGAGACCTTGCCGTAACTGTCGCGCACCGCCTGGATGACGGTCTCCGCATCCGAGTGGGGGCGCGTCTCGAGGGCGTCGAGGATGGCGACGCGCGGGCCGGTGATCCGCAGGTTCACCTGACGCAGCATGGTGCGCGGATCGGTGGCGGGCGTCGTCGTCATGCCTCCATGATGCCGCGATTTCTGGAACGAATCAAGAAAGTCTGCTCGTCGAGTGGGGCAGGGTCCGCAGATCGGCTATGATGGTTGGCGAGGGGAGTACTTCCCACGTCTCGGCTCCGGTCAATACGAGCGCGATCATGCGCGCTCCCGGTTCGAGAGCGGCGGATCGTTCCGCGGCGAAGGAGACCTCAGTTCGTCACTCATGCGATCTGAGGTAGTTCCATGCACTCCCTGGCCACCCCCACTCTCTGGGCCGTGACGCTCATCGGGCTCATCGTCCTGTTCGCGCTCGACTTCCTCGTCACGCGCAAACCTCACGAGGTATCGCTCAAGGAAGCGACGGCCTGGTCGACGTTCTACATCGCGTTGCCGGTCGCGTTCGGCGCCTGGTTGTGGAGCGCGCACGGCTCGACGACGGGCACCGAGTTCTACACCGGCTACCTCGTCGAGAAGTCGCTCAGCGTCGACAACCTGTTCCTGTTCATGATGCTGCTGACGGCGTTCGCCGTGCCCAAGATGTACCAGCAGCGGGTGCTCCTCATCGGCGTCGCCGGCGCCCTCGTCATGCGCGCCATCATGATCGCGCTCGGCGCGCAGTTGCTCACGAACTTCGCCTGGATGTTCGTCATCTTCGGCGCGTTCCTGCTGTGGACGGCCGTGAAGGTCTGGCGCGACACCCGTCAGGGCGACGACCACACCGTCGACCCGGGTGACATGCGCATCGTCAAGGTCATCCGCCGTTTCTTCCCCGTCACCGACGGCTACCGCGGCTCCGCGATGCTCGTGCGAGAAGATGCTGACGCCGGCGCCACCGGTCGGTCCGTCCGTCGCGCGTTGACGCCTCTGGCCGTCGTGACGCTGGCCGTCCTCGCGACGGACGCCTTGTTCGCGCTCGACTCGGTGCCCGCCGTCTACGGCATCACGTCCGACCCGTACCTCGTCTTCGTGACGAACGCGTTCGCGCTGCTCGGTCTGCGCGCGCTGTACTTCCTCGTCGAGGGCGTCCTCGGCAGGCTCGTACACCTCGGCTACGGTCTCGCCGTCATCCTCGCGTTCATCGGCTACAAGCTCATCGCGCACTGGGCGCACGACGTCTGGTCATGGGTGTGGACGCCGTCGACGGCCGTCTCGCTCAGCGTCATCGTCCTGTCGCTGCTGACGGTGACGGCGACGAGCTTGGTCGCCACCCGTCGTCGCTGAATCACGAGACAAGCCCGCCGCGCAGGCCTGTGAGGCCTGCGCGGCGGCGCGCTGTCTGCATCGCCGGGTGCCGGGCCACTCGCGCGCTACACGCGCGCGTGTTCGCGCGCCGGCACATCGGGGGTGCCGGCCGAACGCACGAGATGCCGGGCTCGCGCGGGAAACCAGGGGTCACGATCCTGCGGCGCGCCCTCGGGTTCGACGACGGCGTAGACGGCGAGCATCTCGGGCGGAAATGGGGCGAGGGAGCGCGCGAGATCATCGTCGACGTAGTTGACGCGCAGCTTGCGGCTGATCGTGCCGTCACCGTCCATGCGGTACTCGATCTTGAGCACCTTGTCCTCGGGCAGATCGTTGAGGATGTCGTCGAGGCCACGCACCTCGCTGACGCTCCAGCGGCTGCGATGCACCTCGAGCGCATCACCGTAGATGGGTGTGAGCAGTCGCGTCGTGAGCTCGACGTCAGTGGCGCTGGCGATGACGCGCGGTCGCCCGTCGTCGAGAAAACGGACGCGACGCAGCATGGCGCCGCTCGAGAACAGGCCGGCCTCGACGGAGCGCACGTGCGCGCTGACGGGGGTGCGGTCCTTCGTCAGCGGACCGGGGATGTCGTGTGCGTGCGCCCAAGCGTCCCCCGGCTCGAGTTCGCACGCACTGATCTCGTACCCGGTCCACGTCGCACGCCCGAACACGGGCTGCCCCACGAGCGGCCGCGCCTTCTTCGCGCAGTCGGTGGCCAGTGCTACGAAGGGCGTCTGCTCCCACGTCAGATGCGGCGGCGAACCGAACGGCAGCACCCCACAGCCCGTCAGGACGACCTCGTCCTCACACAGCGCCAACTGCCCCCGCAGTTCGACGCTCATCCCCTCGTCGAGCACCAAGCTCGTCATCGGATTGCTCATCGGCTTCCCCCAGGCTGACGATGACGGCCGCAGGCGCCCCGTTCATTCATTCATTATGAGATCCGACTCATAAGTTGTGCAAGGGGCAACAATTCGGTGGCGGAGAGGCCGAAATTAGGTTGCTGGGGTCAGCGGCGCCGCAGGATGCGCAACGAGCCCGTCTGCGACACCTGCTCGAAGCCGTCGCCCAGGGCGCGTTCGACGACATGCCACGGTGCCTGCCCGCCGTCGGCCGGGTCGGGGAAGACGTCGTGCACCGCGAGCAACCCGCCGACGCTGACGTGCGGCGCGAACGCCGCGTAGTCGTGCTGCGCCATCTCCTCGACGTGGTTGCCGTCGAGGAAGAGGAACTCGACGGGGGTGCGCCACCACGTCGCGACCTGCGCCGTCGTCGCGACGACGATGCTGACGACGTCCTTGACGTGCTCGTCCCACGTGCGACGAAATGCGGGCAGCGTGTCGAGCAGCCCCGAGTGCTCATCGACCATCGACGTGTCGTGCCACTCCCAGCCGGGCTGATTCTCCTCGCTGCCGTGGTGATGGTCGACGGTCACCACCTGCGTTGCGGCGTCGGACGATCCGGCGACGACGCGCGCCGCCTGCGCGAGCAGCACCGTCGACTTGCCGCAGTACGTGCCGATCTCGAGCCAGGTGCCGGGACGGGCTCTCGCGGCCGCCTCGTACAGGGCCTGACCTTCGTCGTCGGGCATGAAACCGGTCGTCGCGTGGAAGGCGTCGAGGACGTCCTGGGGAAGGGGCGGGGTGCTCATCGGGGCTCCTCGTGGTCTCTGGCGGCGCTATGGCTCGGCGTGCGGGCCGGCCACGTCATGGCGTGGAAGAAGTTGGCGGCGGGCGTGAGGCCGTCGAGGGCATCGGCGGCGAGCAGCATCGCGCCGGCGCTCCATCCCGTCTGCTCGACGGGCCACACGGCGTCGTCGTCGACGACGTACCCCGTCCAATAGCCGCCGCTCGTGTCGCGTGTGTGCTGCAGGTCCGCGAAGACGGCGCGGGCCTCGCGTCGCGCGCGATCTTCGTGCGGCGTGCCGTCGAGGCAACACAGCGCCATGACGAGTTCGGCGCTCTCCCCGCCGGTGACCCACGGTCGGTCGTCGACGCAGCGGACCCCCTGGCCCTCGATGACGAAGCGATCCCAGTCGCGACGCAGGTGCGTGGCAGCGTGGTCGCCGACGAGCGCGCCGCCGAGGACGGGGTAGAACCAGTCCATCGAGAAGCGGCGACGGTCGGCGAACAGTTCGACCTGACGCACCGCTGCCGCGAGCCGGGCGCCGGATTCGCGCCAGGATGCAGCGTCATCGATGTGGCCGAGGGTATCCGCGATGGCGGCCGCGGCCCACAGCGACTGCAGGATGCTGGCGTTGCCGGTGAGCAACGCATGGTCGCCGAGGCCGCCGCGACGGTTGATCGCCCAGGCGATCGTGCCGTCGTCGCGCTGGGCCGTCAGAGCGTGTCGGATCGCCGCACGGACCATCGGCCAGTTCTCGACGAGGATGCCGCGGTCGGGGCCGACGCCGCGCCCTGCGCCGGTGACGAGCGCGAGATGCCAGACGCCGACGGCCGGGTAGGCGCACTGGTTCGTGTCGCTCTCGTCCAGTTCGACGACGCCGTCTCGCACGTGCATCGGCCACGAGCCGTCCTCACGCTGCGTTTCGCGCAGGTGCTGCAGGCCGAGACGGGCACGTTCGCTCAGCTGCTCGGCGGTGTGATTGACACGTGGTGATCCGGTTTCACGTGAAACATGGGCGGCGATCGTCAGGCCCATGAGTGCCTCGGTGTGGTTCCAGGCGTCCCACTGCCCGCCGACGAACCACGGCAGCGCGCCGTCGTCGCCCTGGAGGCGAGCAATGAACAGGCCTGTCTCGCAGACTTGTTCACTGGTGAGGGCTGGCGTCATCGGCGCGACGGGGCTCAGTACTGCTTCTGCAGGTACACGACGAAGCTCTTGCCCATGACGGGGTTGAGCGCCTTCTCGGCCTGACGCGTCAGCGCCGGCGCCTTCATCATGTCCCAGACGAGCATGCGGTGATACGCCTTGACGGCGGGGTTGGTGTCGTTGTCGACCCCGACCGCGCACTTGAGCCACCAGTACGGCGAGTGCAGCGCGTGCGCGTGGTGCGTGCCGAGCGTCGTCAGGCCACGCTTCTCGAGCTTGCCGACGAGTTCGCTCGCCTTGTTGATGCGCACGTGGCCACCCTCGACCTCGTGGTAGGGCGTCGACAGGGCCCAGCAGATCTTCTCCGGCCAGTGCCGCGGCACCGTCACGGCGACGAGGCCGCCGGGCTTCGTCACGCGCACGATCTCGTCGATGGCGGCGTCATCCTCGACGATGTGCTCGAGCACTTCAGAGGCGATGACGCGCTCGAAGCTCGCGTCGTCGAACGGCATCGCGCGGGCGTCACCCTGGACGGTGCGGTAGGCGCCGCTCGCAGGCACCTGGCCCTCGGCGGCCATGGCGTCGAACATCGTCTGCACCTCGTCGAGGTCGGACCGGCTGAAGTCGAACGCCGTGACGTCCGCGCCGCGACGCAGCGCCTCGAAGCTGTGACGCCCCTGCCCGCACCCGACGTCGAGCACCGTCATGCCCGGGCCCAGGGTGAAGCGGTTGAAGTCGACGGTCAGCATCGGGCGATCTCCTCGGTGTAGACGGCGGCCGTCGCCTCGGCGACAGCCCGCCATGAGTATGTCGTGACGGCGCGACGGCGACCGACCCGTCCGAATCGTGTTCGGGTCTCCTCGGATTCGAGCAGGCTGACGATGCCGCCCGCGAGAGCGCGCGCATCACCTGGCTCGACGAGGATGCCGGCGTCAGAGCCGTCGGCGTCAGCGCTCGTGTCCGGCTCGCTCGTCGCGTGGGGGCGTGGGCCCGCGCTCCCGCCGTGGGCGGCGGGAACCCTGCCTGCGCTGCGGGTGACAGCCGACGTCTCGCCGTCGGTGCCGTGCACGAGTTGCGGCAGCGCGCCGACGCGCGTCGCGACGACGGGTGTGCCGCACGCCATGGCCTCGACCGCGGGCAGCGAAAAACCTTCATAGAGACTCGGCACGACGTGGACGGCGGCGCTCGCGAGTAGACCCGCGAGGTCGTCGTCGCTGATGCCGCTGACGAACCGGACGCGAGGGGACAACCCGAGGGCTTCGAGTTGGGTCTCGACCGCGCGGTTCGGTGTGCCGACGACGACGAGTTCGCGCCACGCGTCCTGCGGTAGGAAAGCGAGCGCGTCGATGAGCACGCTCAACCCCTTGAGTGGCACGTTCGCGCTCGTGATCGTCGTCAGGCGTCCGGGCACGCGGTGGCGCGCCGAACCGTCAGGCCAGAACGTCTCGACGTCGACGCCCGGGGCGGACGTCTCGACGGCGATCCCAGGTGCACTCTTCGCGACGCCGGCGTCGGGCGTGAACGTCTCGACGTCGACGCCGACGGGGATGACGCTGATGCGTTCGCGGTCGACCCCGAATTCTCGGACGATGTCGTCGCGGCTCGTCTCGCTCACGGTGATGATGCGGCTGCTCGCGCGGGCGACGCGCGCCTGCATCGGCACGAACTGGTACCAACGCCATTTCGTGTACTTGCGCCACGGGTTCGTCGCGGCCTCGATCTCGAGGCGGCGGTCGGCGCTGATCGGGTGGTGGATCGTCGTGACGACGGGCAGGCCGCCGCGCGCGATGTCGAGCAGGCCCGGCGCGAGCGTCTGGTTGTCATGCAGGACGTCGAACTCTCTTGACCGCGTACGCATCTCGCGCGCCAGTCGCATCCCGAACGTGCGTGGTTCGGGAAACGAACCCGACAGCATCCCCGCGTATTCGACGACGTCGATGCGGTCGCGCAGTTCGCGCGGATGGGGGTGACGGAACGGGTCGTCATCGTTGTAGAGGTCGAGGCTCGCCAGCTTCTCGAGGCGCAGCCTGCCGGGGTTCGTCGGCTCGATGCTCGCCGTCGCGCCGGCCCGCTTGGCTGACGACGTCTGGCGACTCGCTGGACCCGTCGCCCGGTCAGTCGCACGGCCAGCCACAAGGCGGGCGTCGTCCAGTTCGGGGTAGGGAGGGCCGGAGAAGACGGTGACGTCGTGGCCGAGAGCGGCGAGTTCGCGGCTGAGGTGACGCACGTAGATGCCCTGGCCGCCGCTGTGCGGCTTGCTGCGATAGGAGGACAGCGCGATGCGCATCGGGCCCTCCTTCGCAAGCGGCGTGGTTCGGTGGTCAGCCTACTCGGACGCTACTCGCGGGTACGACAACGTGTGGCGGCACGCACACCCGTGGCGTCGATCACCACATAGGGTGCAGGTTGTATCGGCCGTCGATGAAGGTGGCTTTTCGCGTCTGACTGCACCGCGATTCTCGTCCACATCTGCACCTCTTGTCTCCATCTGCGATTCCTGTCCCCCTTCGCGATTTTCGTCCACATCGGCGAACGGCGTCCACGTTCGCCCCGAGAGGATCCCATGAGCTCAACAGCATCCGCCCCGCGCGTCGGCGGTGAGCGTCGCAACTCGGTGATGAGCAATGTCGCGCGTGGTTCGCTCGGCAATCTCATCGAGTGGTTCGACTTCTACAACTACGCGATCTTCACGACGTACATCGCGTCGAACTTCTTCGCCAAGGGCGATGAGACGCAGGCGCTGCTCGACACGTGGGCCGTCTTCGCCATCACGTTCCTGATGCGGCCCATCGGGTCGTGGTTCTTCGGACGCTACGCCGACCGCAAGGGTCGCCGCGCCGCCCTGACGACGTCGGTGCTGCTCATGGCGCTCGGTACCCTCATGATCGGCGCGGCGCCGACGTACGACCGGATCGGCATCTGGGCGACCGTCCTGCTCTGGGTCGGGCGCGCGATCAGCGGCTTCAGCGTCGGCGGTGAATACGGGACGACGGCCGCGTACATGTCGGAGATCGCGACGCCGAACCGTCGCGGGTTCTACTCGAGCTTCCAGTACGTGACGCTCGTCGGCGGCCAGGTGCTCGCAGCGTTGCTGCAGGTCGTCCTCCAGCACGTGCTCGACAAGGAGCAGATGCACACCTGGGGGTGGCGTCTGCCGTTCTTCATCGGCGCCGCGGGCGCACTCGTCGTGCTGTGGCTGCGGCGCAGCATGGACGAGACGGCTGACGTCGCGGATACCGCCTCGGGTGGCGCTGCGGCAGGTACCTCGACCGAGAACAAGGGCTCGCTCGGCCTGCTGTTCCGCGAGTACTGGCGGCCGTTCATCGTCGTCGTCGGCCTGACGATCGGCGGGACGACGTCGTTCTACGTCTACACGACCCTCATGCAGAGCTACATGAAGAAGGTGGCGGGGCTCGACGCGGACACCGTCTCGATCGTCAACCTGTGCGCGCTGACGGTGTTCATGATCGTGCAGCCGCTGTACGGACTGCTGTCCGACAAGATCGGGCGACGCACCATGCTGCTCATCTTCGGCGTCGGCTCGCTCATCATCACGTGGCCGGTGCTCGGCGCGATCCGTTCGGTCGAATCGGGCCTCGCGGCGTTCGGGCTGCAGCTGTTCGCGCTGCTCATCGTCGCGTTCTACACGTCGGTCAACGCTGTCGCGAAGGCCGAGCTCTTCCCGACGCGCGTGCGCGCCCTCGGCGTCGGACTCGGATACGGCCTCGCGAACGCCGTCTTCGGTGGCACCGCGCCCTACATCGGCACCTGGTTCGCCTCCCATGGCAACGAGAAGGGCTTCCGCGTCTACCTGCTCGCGTGCGTCGCAGTGTCGCTCGCCGTGTACCTGTGGGGGCTGCGCAACAAGACGGTGACTGAACTCGATCGCGACTTCGGCTCCGCCTGGGGTGACGCGCCGGACGCACCGTCGTCCGATGACGCCCGCCCGGCGGGTCGCTGAGCGTCGCGCGCCCGCCTCATCTGCGATTCCTGTTCCCATCGGCGAATCTCGTCCACGTTCGTTCGTCCAACTTTCCCCCGAGGAGCCTCCGTGCCATCCGCTCTCGACGGCCTGCTCATCGCCGACTTCGGCCGTGTCCTGGCCGGCCCTTACGCGACGATGCTGCTCGGCGACCTGGGCGCCGACGTCGTCAAGATCGAGCGCCCTGACGGCGGTGACGACACGCGCGCCTGGGGTCCGCCGTTCACCGAGGACGGGGAGGCGACGTACTTCCTGTCGGTCAACCGCAACAAGCGCAGCGAGTTCTGGGATCTTCGCGAGGCGGACGATCTCGCCGCCGCACGCGATCTCGTGACGCGCGCCGACGTCGTCGTCGAGAATTTCTTGCCGGGGACGATGGCGCGGCTGGGGCTCGGGTATGAGCAGGTGCGCGAGTGGAACCCTGACGTCGTCTACGTCTCGATCACCGGTTTCGGTGAGTCGTCGTTGCCCGGGTACGACCTGCTCGTGCAGGCAGTCGGTGGCCTCATGTCGGTGACCGGGCCGCCCGACGAGCCGACGAAGGTCGGCGTCGCGCTCGTCGACGTCGTCACCGGTCTGCATGCTGCCGTCGGCATGCTCGCGGCGTTGCGGCATCGCGACGCGACAGGGGAGGGGCAACTCGTCGAGGTGTCGTTGCTGTCGTCCCTGCTGTCGGCGCTGACGAATCAGGCCGGCGCGCACGTCATGACGGGGGCCGTGCCGCGCCGCATGGGCAACCGTCACCCGTCGCTCGTGCCGTACGAAGTGTTCGAGACCGCGGATCGGCCGCTCGCCATCGCCGTCGGCAATGATCGCCAGTTCGCCTGCGCCGCAGAGGTGCTCAGTCACGACGAGTGGACGCAGGACGCCCGCTTTGCGACCAACTCCGCGCGGGTCGAGCATCGCGACGACCTCGTCCCGCTGATGCTCGAGGCGCTGTCGGCACATGGGGCGCAGGAATGGGCCGAGCGTTTCGCGGACGCCGGTGTGCCCGCCGGGCCCGTCAACGATCTCGCGCAGGCGTTCGCGCTTGCCGAGTCGGTCGGCCTCGACATGCGTGTCGACGTCGAGGGCGTCGCGCAGGTCGCCAACCCGATTCGGATGTCGGCGACGCCAGCGAGCTATCGGCGCCGCCCGCCTCGCCTGGAGGCGTGACGTCGACGTCGAGTCAGGCGAGGGCGACTCAGTCGAGATCGAGCTGAGGATTCACCGCGCCCACCGTGCGAAGGCGCTCGATGACGACGCCCGCACGACGGCGGGTTTCCGGGCTCACCGCGTCGTCGGAGCGGGCGCTCACCGTCAGGCGTGTTGCGCCGTCTCGCACGCCGAGGCGAACGTAGGGCCTCTCCGCGGCGCTCGATTGCGGCGTCGCTTCCAGTGTGCTCAAGGCCGTCGCGGCATCCGACCATCCGTGGGTCCGCGTCGTCGGACCCACGGCGACGGTGGCGTACGTCTGCGCACACCGGAAGGTCAGATGCGTGCTTATGCCGTCGGTGCCGGCCACCTTGCGCAGGACGGCGACCGTCGGAGCGGTCACTCGGTCGAGATCCTCGCACTTCGTTGCGATGACGTCGGATTCCACGACGAAGGTCGCCTTCGCCGCGGGCTGTGCGCGGTCGGGGAGCAAGCGCGCTTCCGTCCGCGGGTTCGTGCGCGCCACGTCGAGATAGGCCTGCGCCTGCGCCGTCGTCAGGGCTGGGCCGGAGGTGGTCACGGCGAGGCTGTTGTCGCCGCTCGCGTTCAACCCGGCGGTGAAGAAGTGGATGGACGCTGGGATGTTTGCCGCCATTGGGTACGCGCCCTCGGGGTAGCGGCTGCGGACGAAGGCCGCGGCGTCCCGAACGTTCGCGGCCGTCGCGTCGTCCGTGAGGTCGATGGCGACGTCGAACCCGTAGCGCTGACCCTTGCAGCCGTCGATGCACTCGATCGCTTCCTCGGCGCGAACCCGTGCCACGCCGGGCCGCTTTTCGAGTTGCTCCTCGAGAGCATGTGCGTAGGCAGGCGCCGGCTGGGTCGGTTCGCGGAACGAGGAATCGTGCCTTGTGAGGTTGACGACGGCGACACCGGCCGCGATCAGCGCCACCACCAGGGCGAGCGCCACCGTCAGCGGCCAGCGTCGTGTCGTTGTCATGGTGTTTGGACGGCAACGCCCGCGCGCCGGTTCCACGGCCCGCGCGGCGAGCGGTTCTGGCGGGCGAGCGCGGCGGGAAGAGATTGCCTCCGGTGTTTGTTTGAATGGCCGACGAACCACAATCTTTTTTCGAGGAGCAAGGCCTGTGGCAACCATCGAACTGACCGGTGAGAAGTTCACCGAGACCATCGAGAACAACGGCATCGTCCTCGTCGACTTCTGGGCGGCCTGGTGCGGCCCGTGCCGTCAGTTCGCGCCCGTGTTCGAAGCGGCGAGCGAGAAGCACGACGACATCGTCTTCGCGAAGGTCGACACCGATGCCGAGCAGGAGCTCGCGGCGGCCGCGAACATCCAGTCCATCCCGACGCTCATGGCGTTCCGCGACGGCCTCATGGTGTTCTCCAACTCGGGCGTGCTGCCCGCGGCGGCCGTCGAGGACCTGATCCGTCAGATCCGTGAGCTGCCGATGGACGACATCCGCGCAAAGATGGAGGCCGACGCCAAGGCCCGCGAAGCTGGCGTGGGCGCCGGTGGCGGCTGCGGCTGCGGCGGGTGCAACTGCGGTCGCGCCGAGAGCGAAGAGACCGCAGCCCAGGCCTGAGCCTCGACGAACGCCCGGCGCCCCGACGAGGGGTGCCGGGCGTTCGCGTGTTCATGACGCGTCATGCGTTCACCGTCGAGCGCCGCCGGTCACGGTGCGGGCCGCAGGTCCAGCGTGGGCGTAGGCACCTCGAGTGCGCGAAGCTGCGCCACGACCGTCGTCGCGTCGTTCTTCACCTCGGACGTCGCATTCGACGGGTGGCCCGTCACCGTGAGGACGGCGCTGTGGTGCTTGTGCTTCAGGTAGACGCCGTCACGTCGGTACGACCTGCTGCCCGCCGGCGGGGTCATGAGTCGCGACAGGGTGTCGGTCATCGTCGACCATCCGGTCGTGTGCGTCGTCGCGCCGATCGGCACCTCACCCGCGGCGTGCTCGCACCGGAAGTGAAACTCCGCTGGCGTGCCCTTGCGGCGTATCGCCGACAGCGCGGTGACGGTGTTCGCGGCCGTCGCGTCGAGCGTCGCGCAATCGCTGGTCTTGATGGTGGAGCGAACGACGAACGACGGCGCGTCGTCCCTGCCTGACGACGACCATGACGCCGACGACGACGGGTTGACGCGGGCAGCCGCCACGAACGCGTCGACCTGCGTGCTCGTCAACGCGCTGGCCCTGGTCGGTGACGAAGCCGTGCCGTGGCTGCCGTTGGAGGTCGGCACGATGAGAGCACCGTCCTGCGGCGAGTGCAGGCTGAAGCGGATTCGCCCGGGAGAACGTGCCCACTCCGGCGGAGCCGTGCGCGGGTAGAGCTCGTTGATCGTGCGGTTGACGTCGAGCACGTGGCGTGCGCTGGCGTCGTCCGTCAGCGTGACGTCGACCGTGAACTCCTGGTCACGGCCCTGGCAGCCGTCGATGCAGTTCACCTTCATGACGACGCGCGAATTCGCCACACCAGGCTGGTGGCGCACGGCATTCTCGATGTCGCGCGCGATCGCCCGGTCCGGCTGTGCGGGCTCCGATCCGCCGTGCCCGCCTGGGGCACCGATTCGGGACGACAGCGCGAACGCCGAAACGGCGCCGATGATGCCCAGCACCGCGACGGCGAGGGTGATGATGATGGACCGGCGCATGTCTTGCTTCCCTCGATAGTGTGCTGGCGTGACGTGCGCGCGGGGTGTGGTGGTTCCGTCGAGGCCGGTGGTGATGGCGTGCCGGCGTACCGCACGGCAGTGCTCTATCTCGTGTGTTTCGCGCGCCGCCGCCGGGCTACGAGATCGCACGAGGCACTTCTTGGCCCGACGTGTGCGGCGAGGGGTTTCCTGTGGGCCGGCGGGATCAGGGGTCTCGAGGCCGCCCCTCCACGTTGAGGTGCGTGGCCAGCTGCGTGTTGGATGGGCGCATGACTTCTTGGATCGCCCCGCATCTCGTCCTCGGCACGATGCATTTCGGCACGAAGACGGACGAGGCGACGTCGTTCGCCCTAATGGATCGCTACGTCGACGCCGGTGGGCGCACGCTCGACACGGCCAATTGCTATGCGTTCTGGGCGAATCCGACGGGTGCGGGCGGCCAGAGCGAGCAGACGATCGGGGCGTGGCTGCGCGCCAACGCCGGCATCCGCGAAGGTTTGACGATTGCGACGAAGGTGGGTCAGGAACCGGCGCGGGCCGGCGACTTCACCGAATGGGAGGGCCTCGCGCCTGACGTCATCGCCACCCAGTTCGAGCGAAGCCGCGAACGTCTCGGCATCGACGTCGTCGATGTCTACTGGGCGCACGGTGAGGATCGTTCGACGCCGATGCCCGACGTCGTCGCGGCGCTGGGTTCCCTTGTTGCGCGAGGGAAGGTGAGCCGGCTCGGTGTGAGCAACCACCCGACGTGGCGCGTCGAGCAGGCACGCATGCTGGCCGCCGAGCAGGGCGTCGAGCCGTTCACGGCGCTGCAGCTGACGACGTCGTACGTCCGCCCGCGCCCCGACACGCAGGTGCCGGGCAAGGATCACCGTTTCGGGTTCGTCAGCGACGAGACGATCGACTATCTCGAGACGCATGACGACCTCGAGTGCTGGGCCTACAGCCCGCTGATCCAGGGTGCGTATGACCGTGACGACCGGCCGCTGCCCGAGGTCTACGACCACCCGGGGACGACGCGTCGCCTCTCGGCGCTGCGGTCGGTGGCTGACGAACTGGGCGCGCAGCCCGGGCAGGGCGTGCTGTCCTGGCTCGTGCAGGGCAGCCCGTCGATGCGCCCAATCGTCGGGGCAAGTTCGCTCGCGCAGCTCGACGCCGCACTGGCTGCTCCGAAGCTCAGCGACGCTCATATGGCGCGCCTCGACTCGGCTCGCTGACGATCCCCCCTCGTGCGCTGGGTGGCGCGAGTGCGGGTGGTAAGCGCGTCAGGCTTCCTCATGTGCGTCAGCCCGCGAGATGAAGAGATGAGGCGGTGAGTCGTCGCGTCCGAGGAAACCGTCAGGAAATCGCGTCGTGTTCGTGCACCTCGAGCGCGCCGGACGGGCACCGCGCCACGGGTGCGCCTCCGTTCGGGTCGTGGCTGCCGTCTGTGAGGAACCGCATCCTCGACGCTATTCCGCCCGGGCCAGGACCATCGCGATGCCGACGCGGCCTGTCACGCCGAGTTTGGTGGCGGCCGACGTCAGGTGTTGTTTCACCGTGCTCTCGCTCAAGAACAATGCGGCGGCGATGGCGGGGTTCGACATCTCCTGCGCCACCATCTCGACGATCTCGCGCTCACGGTCACTCAACCGTGCGAGCTTCGCGCGAGCGTCCATGCGCGCGGCGCCCCCGGCGTCGAGGTATCCGGTGCGCAGATGCGCAGCGCTCGCGGGCGACATGGGGCTGCGCCCCTCGTGTGCGTCGCGGATCGCGCCGTACAGCGCCTCGCGCGCTGACGCCTTGAGGATGAACCCGACGGCACCGGCGTCCATTGCCTGCGGCACGTACTCCTGCTCGTCGAACGTCGTGAGAATGATGACGCGCGGTGCGTTCGGCCGCTTCGTCAGTGCGCGCGTCGCGTCGATGCCGTTGATGCGCTCCATACGCACGTCCATGAGGACGACATCCGGGTGATGTGCTGTGACGACCCCGATCACCTCGTCGCCGTCGCTCGCCGTCGCGACGAGTTCGATACCGGGCGCGGCCTTGAGCATGACGCGGATGAGGTCGAGCACCATAGGGTCGTCGTCGACGGCCATGACGCGGATCGCGCGCTCAGCGCCGTCATGGGCCGGAAGGGATGCGCCGTCGGGGCGGTCAATGTCGTTCATGCTCAACTGCTTTCGTACTCTCGTCGCATTCGACACGTGTGGTGCCGTGGATCGAGCCGTCGTCAGACACGCGGCATCGTCCACGGCAGCGTGGCGCTCGCGGTGAAGCGGCGACCGTCGGGTGACGGGCCTGCCCAGAACGATCCTCCGACGTCCTGAGCGCGCTGCGCCACGCCCGTCAGGCCGGTTCCCGAACCATCCGATCGGGCAGCGCGCGCGACATCGGGCAGCGGGTTGGTCGTCGAGATCGTGATGCCACCGCGCGCGTCACCGCGGATGTCGAGCTGCACGAGAGAGCCCGGCGCGTGCTTGCGCGCGTTCGTCAGCAGTTCGGTGGTGATGCGGTACGCGCTGCGCGAGATGACGGGGTCCAGGGGGTGCGACTGATCGACGAACACGTTCGAGCTGACGGGCGTGCCCGCGTCGATGCACTCTCGCACCAGCTCGGCGATATCGGCGAGAGCGTGGTGCTCATCGGGCGCCGACTGGCCGGTGCGCAGCATCGCGGGCAGCGAGCGCAGGTCGTCCATCGACCCTGCCGCGCCCTCCTGGAGTTGCCGGGCGCGCTTCTCGACGTCGGGTGCGCCGGCCTCCTGCGCCTCGATCTCGAGCGCGTTGGCCTGCATCGACAGCAGGCTCAACCGGTGGCCCAGGACGTCGTGCACCTCGCGAGCGAGCGCCTCGCGCTCCTCCTTCTCGGCCATCTGCCGGTCGAGGTCGTGCATTCGGGTCTGGCCCACGCGGACTGGATCATCGACCTCGGCTCCGGCGCGGGACACGACGGTGGGCGCGTCGTCTTCGAGGGCACCCCAGCCGACCTCGTCGCCGATGCGACGACGCACACCGGCGAGCACCTCAAGGCCTACGTGGGCGCCTGAGACGCGAGAACGCGGCCGGGTTTCACCCCATTCGGTGTGGGGACCCGGCCGCATCAGCCGGGCGTGCGCCGAGTCGACCGACCGCCCGCATCCTCACGCTAACGACGGCAGCAGGCCGTGAGCGCTCCAGCCCGCACGCATAACGCGTGCGCTCAGGCCCGCACGTCCGAGGCAGCCCCGAGCGTACGTCAGCAGGCGGTGCGCTTGGCCGTCAGCTCGAGGGGCTTGATGATCGTGCTCATGCCCTTGGGCACGCGCGAGCACACGCTGGCCGCGGAACCGGAGTACTCGACGTTGAAGACAGGCTTGTTCGCCGCGAGCATCGGCGCGTAGCGGTCGCACTCGTCGTAGGCGACACATTCTTCGTTGACGGCGAAGTCGATGCTCGTCTGCAACTGCGGGAGGATTTCCAGGCTGTTCTTCAGGCCGATCGCCAGGCCCCGCTTGTGCGCGTCGGCGATGAGCTGACGTTGGTAGGCGACGGCGTCGGACTGCTTGATGGGGAACCCGCTCGTCGCGGCGTAACCGTCCATGTTGTCAGGGTCGACGGCGTCGAAGCCCTTCGCCTTGCACACGTCCATGCGCTTGGCCATGATCGGCGCCAGCTTGGCGCGCTGGCGCACGTCGAGCCAGCGCTCGCCCGGCCAGTCATCGAGCGGCTTGCCGAGCGTCGACGCGGGGAACTTCTTCGCGTCCGGACGCCACTGCTCGTACCCGCCGGCGTTGATGTAGCAGATCACCTTGATGTTGCGCCGGTGCAGAGCGGTGACGGTCTTCGTGCTCGTCCCCTCCCAGTCGAGGTTGTAGACCGATGCCTTGACGGAGGTGTCGAGCGCGCCGCTGTACTGGATCTGCCAGCTCTGCCCACGCGCGGGCTTCCACCACGTGGCGCCCGGCTTGCCGTTCGACGTTGCGGCGCTCGGGGCCGTTCCGGCGGCACTCGCGGACGGCGGGAGGGCCTGGTCGTCCGTGGCCGCGCACGCACTCGTCGTGAGCGCGAGCACGAGCGCGCCCGCTGCGGGGAGCGAGGTCTTCATCGTGCCTTCACGAGTTCAGGGTGACAGTCGGCGTACGGCGCGGGCAGCACGTCCCACGGGTTGGGCAGGCCACGGTCGGTGGCCCAGCTGAAGTGCGCCCCGCGGCTCGCGGCCAGGGCCGGCACGGAGGCGAGGTGCTCGGGTGGCACGCCGTGCACGAGGTGCCACTGCTTGTGCGGGCTGACCGCCTGCAACCACTCGGGCATCTGCAGGTGGGCGTAGTCCTGCCAGGCAGCCTCGGCCACACAGGTGACGTCGGCCGTCTCGACGAGGCGTCGCGTTGGCACGACGCCGGGGTTGGCGATGACGTGCTCGACCCCGGCACGCCGCAGCGCGTCGATCCACTCGACCGACCAGGCGCCCTGACGATCCTGCGACGGGACGCAGTCGAGCATGACGTCGTGGATGCCGTACCACCGCTGCCACTGTTCGACCTGCTCGAGCACGTCACCCCAGGGGCGCTGGCCGTAGCCGACGTTGACGTACCCGACCGTCGTCGTGGCGAGCCCGCGCGCGAGCGGTTCGCGGTAGTAGGGATCCTGTGGTCCGCGGCCGGGCCCGTTCTCGATGTTGACGACGACGAAGCCGAAACCGAACGCGCCCTCGGCGAGGCGCTGCCAGGCGAGCGGAGCCTGCGCGGGGTGGATGTACCAGGGCACGGCCGGGGTGGGTTGAAGGACGTGGAACACGGGGGTCACCAATTCGCGGAGTGGGAGGTGCGTCGGGCCGTGACGGCGCTGACGGTGACGAAGAGGACGAGCGAGGCCAGGAGGAGGCCGACGGCGTCGCCGGCGGGCAGGCAGACGAGGACGAGGCCGAGGCTGCCCACCGCCACTGCGGCAGCGCCGAGGGCGTTGCCGGTGCGCAGTTGAACGCCGGAGCCGGTCGTGGCGAGGGCGGTGATGAGCACGGCGGGCAGGAAGACGTGGGCGTCGTTGCGGTCACCGCCCGCGGCAGCGAGCATGCAGAACGCGGCGATGAGCCCTACGCCGCAGACGAGGCCGACGGCGAGAATGCCGAGCCCGGCCGTCATCCACCGCAACTGACGCCAGCTGTCCGTGAGGAACGCGAGGCGCTTCGCGCCGAGCAGGGCACTGTCGAGCACCGGTTCGCAGGCCGCGGAGGCCGCGAGACCAGCGATCGCCATGGGCAGCGTGAACGCGTTGCCGACGTGGGCGACGAGCACCATCAACTGGGTGATGAGCGCGAGCGTCTGAAGGGTGCTCCACGCCAGGACGGGATGGAGCACCTCGCGCGCCAGACTTCGCGCGCGCTGCTGTTGCTCCCGGGCTGCGCTCGTGACGATGTACCCCGTCACCGCGGCGAACCCGACCACGATGACGCGGCTGACGACCGTTGCCGCGCCCGGTTCGACGACGAGCAGTACCCCCGTCAGCGCGGCGCAGGGCAGGACGGCGACGAGAAGCTGCACGGGCGAACCGATGACGACGAGAGCCGAGATCGCACAACTCCACAGGGCCCACAGCAGCGGCACCCACGAATCCACGACGAGGCAGGCGCCCGCGGAGAGCAGGAGGGAGACGGAGCCGACGCAGGCGCCGTTCACCTTCGCCTTGAGGCGACTCGCAGAGGACAGCCCCTGCCACATCGTCGCGCTGACGAGCTGCCCCGCGAGCCAGCCGACGGCGCCCGCCGTGAAGACGGCGTTCGTGTTGTACGACGTGACAGTCGCGATGCAGATGAGGACGCCGCACAGCATCGTGAGGGATCGGGCGAGCGCCTGGCTCCAGGCCCGCCTCCACGTGCGCACCTCGTCCGTGCGCTCGCGGCCCGTGAGGACGACGGCGCCGGCCAGGCGCGTGCGCACGAGCGCGTCAGCGTGCGCGAAGGTGTTCGCATAGCCGTGGCGCACCGAGCTGCGGCCCCCGAACCCCATCGATTCGAGGTGAGCGGCGGCGTCGAAGAGGTCGACGGTGTTGTCGACCGAGGCGGCGAGCTCGGGGTGCGTCTCGTCGTCGCCCGTCGCCCTCGTCCCGGTCGCTTCCTTGAGCGTCATCGACACGACTCGGCCTCCGTGGTGGTGGGTGCGGCGTGGGTCGCGGCGGCGTCCTCACGTGTGGCGCTCGAGTCGGCTGCCTCGAGGGCGCGGCGGACGTCGTCGAGGTCTGCCTCGGGCACCGTGGCGGCGCTGCGCTGGTAGATGCACCGGTAGCGTGCGGTGAACTTCGCGAGGTCGAACGTCGACAGGGCGCGCTCGCGCGCACGGCGTCCCATGGCTTGCCGTTCCGCATCGTCGACGAGCAGGCGCACGAGCGCCTCACCCAGGGCCTGGGCGTCGCGTGGCGGTACGAGCAGCCCGCACGTCTCGTCGCGCCCGACGCACTCGTTGACTCCTCCGACGTCGGTGTTCACGGTCGCGCGGCCGCACATCATCGACTCGATGACGGTGTGGGGCAGCCCCTCGGAGATGCTGGACAGGGCGACCACGTGGCCCGCTTCGATCGCGGGTCGGGCCGAGGGCACCGCGCCCTCGAACGTCACGCTCGCCTCGAGGCCGCATGCGACGACGAGCGCGTCGAGTTCCGCCCGGTAGGCCTCGTTGCCGGCTGGCGTCGGGCCGAAGAGCCGCAGGCGGGCATCCGGCACCGAGTCGCGCACGATCGCGAACGCCTCGATGAGGGTGGCCAGGTCCTTCAGCGGGTCGATGCGACCCACGAAGCTGACGGTCGGCACGTCCGGCTCGCCCTCGACGGGTGGGAAGGCCGTGGCGTCGACGGCGTTGGGCACGGTGATGACGCGCTGCGCCTTCGCTCCGAGCTCGCGCTCCCATCCTGCGTTGAACTCGCTCACGGGCGTCATGAGTTCGCAGTGGTTGTAGACGGTCTGGCAGACGGCGCGCGTCATCGCCATAAGGGCGTAGCGCACGGTCCAGGGGAAGTTCGCGGCGCGCAGCGCGAGGTAGCGCTCGCGCAGGTGCACGCCGTGCTCGGTCAGGACGATGGGTGTGCCGTCCCGCCAGTGCCGGCCGAGTGCCATGAGCCCTGCCGGACCGTTCGTCGTGGCGTGGATGAGGTCGACGCTCGGCCATGACACGTTGAGCACCGCGAGAAAACGGTCGACGTGCCGCGAGACGTCCGCCGCCTGCGACCCCGACAGCGGTGGTAGGCCCGTGCCCTTCACGTGCGACGCCCAGGCGCCCATGAGCGCCTTCGTCCCCAGGCCGCCCGTGAAGTGCGCCATGAGGGGTTGGGCGTACTCGGCAGCGAGGACGCGCAGCCCTGCCGTCGCCGCCTGCAGGTCGACCGAGCGACCTGCAGGTGGCAACACGGCCGACCACAACTGGCGGTAGGCGGAGTCGATCTCCGACGACTCACCCCAGGCTCGCAGCGCCTCGAACGACCACCGACGCCTCACCTCACCCCACATGGGTTTGGCCTGGAACGAGCGGACGTTGGAGGGCAGCGACCACACGCTCTCGTGCTGCGTGCCGGTGAGCGTCACGATGGAGAACTCGTGTTCGGGTAGGTTCTTCACCAACTGGTCGCACCAGGTGCTGACCCCGCCGTGCACGACCGGGTACGTCCCCTCGTTCAGCAACGCCACGTGCATGCGGGTCTCAGCCGGCGGCCGCGATCAGGTCGCTGTCCGCGACCGGCTGGGCGATCACTCGCGTCGACGTGCCGTCCTTCGCCGTGCCCGGTGTGAGGGCAGGCGCGCTCGGGGTGGCGGGCGTCGCGGCGGCGGAGGTGTCCCACGAGGCGCTCGTGGCGAAACCGGTCGCGGTGGGCAGGGTGAACGTCTTGAGGCCGAGGCCGCGCAGGCGCACCCAGTCGGACGACTGCCCGCCGTAGCTCTGCCCGAACGTCGAAAGGCCCGAGCGGGTGCCGGACGGTGCCGTCACGGGCACGTCGATCGCGGAGAAGGAGTTGTTGAACAGCTGCAGCTTGGTGCCGGAGATCGTCGCCTGCACCTGCGAGCTCCTGGCCCGCCACGTCTGCTGACGCACGAGCTGCGTGCCCGCTTCGGCCGTCGTGACGTTGACGATGGGAGCGTTGTCGGCGTAGACGCCGCGGTAGGAGCCGAGAATGCCCTCGACGACCGGGTAGAGGATGCGGTCGCCCGTCAGGTTGCTCTGGTGGGCGTAGTGCGGGCGGGCGTCGTTGTCGAGCACGTGCCCCAGGGCGATCTGCTTCTCCTTGGGCACGATGTAGGAGTCGAACCCGTCCTGCGTCAGCGGCGTGATGCACGTGCTCGTGGCCGGGTTGTCCTCGCACAGCCCGGATCCGCCGTCGGCGCGGCTCGTGTAGAGCCAGTTGTACTCGTCGACGGCGTTAGCCTTCGTCGAGGTGTTGTAGTAGATGTTCATCGGGTGGCGCGGCACGGTCGTCGCGGAGCCGAGGACGCGCGGTTCGCTCTCGCGCGAGGCGTCCGAGGCGATCCACTTGATGCGCTGCTGCGTCAGGGCCGACGCGAGGTAGGGGTTGTCGGCCGGCATCTGCGGCAGCGACTTCAAACCCGAGTGCTCGCCGGTGACGAGGCTCGCGGCGTCGAAGTTGGGCAGCGTGTTCGTCTTGGCGTACGCGACGTTCTTGCTGATCTCGGAGGCGATCGTGGCCTGCGAGGCCCAGTTGATGCCACCCGTCGACGTCTTCGCGCACTGCCACGGCGTCGTCGAGTCGTCGTGAACACAGCCGAGGTAGGGGTGCGACCACGTGTGGTTGATCCAGCGGAACTCGTTCTTGTTGGCCAGCAACGACGCCTCGAGGGCGTCGGAGCCGGTCTCGGCCTTCTGGTCGGCCGCACCCGCGCCGTTGAAGGCGACGTCGAGCTTGACGCCGTTGGTGCGCTGCCAGGCGGCGAGCTGGTCGACGTCCTGGGCCGTCATGCGCGAGGTGGCGCCGGGCGCCGTCTCCGGGTAGGTGGCGGGGTTGCAGTCGTCGCCGACGGTGCAGTTGCCCTCGGCGTTCCACTCGGCGTCGGGCAGCAGGACGTCGTCGACCTGGACCGCAAAGAAGTTGCGCGAGTAGGACGTCGAGATGCCTCGGGTCAACCACGAGACGATGCCGTGCGAGAGCACCTTCCAGTGCTGCTGCGACGCGTTGGACGCGACGGTGCTGATGAGCTGCTCACGCCCGTCCTTGGCGTAGACGCCGAGGAGGGAGCCGCTGTTGCCCGTTCCGGGCACGGGGAGCGTGAGATACGGCGTATAGGTGGCGCCGTTGCTCGTGGCGGCCTTCTTCGCGATGTATCCGTAGCTCTCGGAAACACCGGGGGAGAGGTCGTCGAACGTGACCGATCCCTTGAGGTACTCGAAGCCGTTGGTCTTCGCTGCGCCGGACAGGTCGGCGGCCATGCCGTCGACGGCGCCGCTGTACTGGTTCTCCAGGCCGATGCCCGCGCTGGGCCAGTTGTACGCGCTGAACTCGCGCACCTTGAAGGTGCTCTCGTATCGCGCCAGGGTGGCCCGCTCGGCGGCGGTGAGGCTCGCCGGTTCGGCGCTGGGCGTCACGACACCCATGAACTTCGCCCGGGTCGTGAGCAACCCCTGACTCGCGAAAAAGGACGGCGTCAGCTGCGGGCGGGACGCGGAGGTGAGGTCGATCTTCTGGTAGGCGACTCCCTCCTTGCTGAGGCGGTCGACGATGGCGCCCACCATGGGCTGTCCGTCGTCGAGGACCAGGACGGTGGCCTGGATCTCCACGGGGCGGGTGGCTGCGGCAGCGGGCGTGGCCAGGGCGGCGACTCCCGTGGCGAAAAGGGCCATGGCGGCCGTCGTCGTGATCGTGGTGGCGCGCAGGGGTGCGCGAACCGGGCGAGCGTTCATGTACTTCTGCTTCCTTGCGGCTGGCCGAGATACGGCTGCGATCGTGTCGGGCTGAGGCCGGACCGAGGGTGAGACCCGCGCCTATGATATGTGAAATATCAGACCGAGATCTCGCCCACAGGGATCAAGTGGCTGCGCGGAGACGGGTGGGGGCTCCACCGCCGAGACGCTGGTGGGTGTGTCCGCGCGTTCGGCGAGGCGTTTGCCCAATTGTGGCGCCAAGTTGGACGTACGTGTGAATCGCCGCGCGGTCGAGCGGTAGGCTGTGATTGAGATTTCAATCACGTTCGTCCTGGGTCAAGGAATCTGCCGACGGTCTCGATGTGCCAATTCGCCACCGATGGCGGCGCATGAGGGATCTACGTGACGGCCCGTGAATGATCAGGCGAGAGGTCGTTCGATCGAGCGGCTCGTCGTAGCTCCAAGAATCGTCCGGATGAAATGCGGTTGAAGGTCGAGCGCGTGGTGAAGGCGATTGAACTCCATCGATGTGGTGAACACGGTCAAACCTCGCCGGAGTGATGAACGTCAGCGAGCCAATGTGGTGACGCTCGAACCCAATTCACGATCACCAAGGTCGAGCGCGACGTCCCCAGCATCGGGAGCCAGTACGTGAACAAGAAGGCTCAGGGCAGCCGTCCACGTCACCGTGAAGAACGTCGGTACCGAGGCCGAGACGGTGATGGCCGATGGTCAGAAGGCCTACGACGCGAACGGGGTCGGCTACGAGGCGACCTCGGACGGCGCCATCTACATCGAGGGCAACGACACCCTCTACACCGAGATCAACCCCGGCAACACGCTCAAGGGCATCCTCGTCTTCGACGCGCCGAAGGGCACGAAGTTGACGAAGGTGCGCCTGCACGACTCGATGTTCTCCAACGGCGTCGAAGCCTCCCTCTGAAGGCTCACCCCTGAAGCCGTGTGCCGCAGCGTGATCCCCATATCACGCCCCACGCAGGGCTCTCGGACCCCCTCGTCCCATCGACCTGAACGCCGCGCGACACCTCCCGCGTCGACGTTCGGCGGCGCCCGGTGTTCTTCCCGCCGGCGCCGCACCCGCTCCCTGCACGCCTGAACCGGCACGCATCGGCGGCAGGACTCTTGGGGAAGAGGGAGACGCCCGTCATCGCATCCGCGGTGGCGGGCGCTTCCGTTCCGCAGCACCTTCAGCCTCCCCACAGCGCCGGGATTCCGTGCTTGTCAGCGCGACGTGCTTGGGTGGTGGCATGACTCTTCACGATGCTCTCGCCTCGACGAGCGAGGCCCCGGCCGACGCCGTGCTCGACGTCGTCGCCCGCCGCAGCAGCCCGGCCGTGTTCGATCCGACGTACGACCTCTCCGACACCGACCTCGCGACGCTGTTCGACGCGGCCCGCTGGGCGCCGAGCGCCGGCAACTCGCAGCCGTACCGTTACCTCGTCGGTCGCCGTCAGGGCGACGAGTGGGATCCGACGTTCACCGCCATCGTCGAGACGCTCGCGCGCGGCAATCGACGCTGGGCGCCGGCTGCGTCGATGCTCGCCGTCTCGTTCGTGCAGGTTGCGAAGCTGCCGGAGACGTCGAAGGAGTTCGTCTTCGGTGCCACCGCCGCACACGACACGGGCCAGGCGACGGCGTACCTGACGCTGCAGGCGCACGCGATGGGCCTCGCCGTCCACCAGTTCGCCGGGTTCGACCATGACGCCATCGCTACGCGAGCCGCGTTCGGTGAGGCATGGGCGCCGATGGCGGGCATCGCCGTCGGCCGCGCCTGGCCCGACGCCGAACGCGACGGTGAGCACGCCGCCGTCACGACGCTCGCCGGCCGCGTCGAGGAATACGACCTCACCGCCAACATCGAGCGCGAGAACAAGCCGCGTCGCCGCCGCTCGCTGACGGACGTCGCGTTCGAACTCGACTGATCGACGACCCCGACGCGACGCGCTGGCTCGTGCTGCTCGGGTTCGCTCGCCGCGAACACGCGCAGTCGACGCGACTTCGTCGGCGCGCTGCCCCCACCGTCGACGTTCGACGTGAGACGGTGGGGGGACAAGTCGTCAGGTCGGGGAGGGCCACGACGCACCGTCGGCGTGCCCTACCCGCTCTTCATCAGGCCACCATCGCGCCCCATCAGGCGCCCTTCACGCCAACCCCCAGCTCTCGGAGCCTCAGCATGAACCGCCACCCGCAACCCGACACCGCAGCCGATGCCCCCGGCATCACGAGCTTCACCGACGAGCAACTCATGCGCGTCGCGCGCCTGTTCGCCTCGGACGAGTCGCTCGCCGCGCACCTCGACGACCTGCCCGACGGCGGTGAGCGACGCCGCGTCGAGCTCGCGAGCACGCCGCACCTGCAGATGTGGGCGATCAGCTGGCCGGCCGGGTCGACGAGCGAATGGCACGACCACGGGCGCGCGACGGGCGCGTTCGTCGTCGTCAAGGGAGCTTTGCGCGAGAAGCGCTGGGTGCGCGGCACCACCGTCAGCGCGATCGTCGAGGCGGGGGAGAGCCGCACGTTCGCCGGTGATCTCGTGCACCGCACGGCCCCCGTCGGCGACGCCCCGGCGCTGAGCGTTCACGCCTACGCGCCGTCGCTCGTCGGGGCCCGCAGGTACGAGGTGGTGGACGGCTCGCTCGTCGAGATCGCCGCCTGAGCCGCGGACGCGCCAGGAGCCGAAGTGGGCATGGCGCGGGCGGCGTCGCGCTGCCGTCACATGGTGCGTAGGAGTGAAGCCGCGCCCACTCGTGTCGGTCCCGACAGTCTGCGTTCGCGTCTGCGCCCCATGAGCGGGCGCGACCGCGCGAGGGTGGACGCGTCGCGAGCATGCTCGAGCTGCTCTTCGACCTGACGTTCGTCGTCGCCACGCGCGCGTCGCAGCTCGCGCACTCGCTCGCGCACGGGCACGTCGCGGCGGGCGTCGGATCGTTGTGTTTCACGAGCTTCGGCATCATCTGGGCGTGGATCGACTACTCGTGGTTCGCGAGTGCATACGACACCGACGACTGGCTGCACCGGCTGCTGACGATGGTGCAGATCATCGGTGTCGTCATCTTCACGATCACCACGCTCGTGACGCTCATCGAACTCTCCGGGCCCGCCGTCGCCGAACGCGGCACCGGGACGCCATGGCACGCGAATCACATCGTCGAACGGCGCGGCCAGCTGACGATCATCACGATGGGTGAGATCGTCACGGGTACCGTCCTGACGCTGCAGGGCATCAAGGGCACCGAGGGTCAGGGCATCGACTGGACGGGCGCCGTGCTCGTCGCCATCAGCGGCCGCCGCGTTCGGGTTCTGGTGGGCGTAATTCATCCCCAACTTCGGTGCGGTGCTGCACCGTCGCCGCAGCCGCTCGTTCGGGTTCGGGTACAGCCACACTTCCTCATCTGGCCGGTGCTCGCGGCCGTCGGTGGTGGTCTGCACGTCATGACGCAGGCGTTCGAGAACGTCTCGGGCATGCACGTCGACCCCGTCGTCGCCGCGGCGGCCTTGGCGGTGCCCGTCGGTGTCTTCGTCCTCGGCCTGTTTCTCGCCTACTACTTCACGACGCAGCTGTGGGCGGGCCTGCACACCGCGATCCTGGCGCTCGCCCTCGTCGTCCTCGGCTTCGCGGTGTTCCTCGCCGCGCACGGCGTCTCGCTCGCTGTCGTCCTCGCGATCTGCACGATCGTGCCGTGGATCATGGTCATCGCGTTCGAACTCTTCGCCGGCGCCCAGCACGAGGCGCACGTCCTTGAGAGCCGCGGGGTCGAGGGGCACGAGGTCGACGGCCGTCGCGCCGACGTGTCGTGACGTCTGGCCCGGTGCTCGGATGGCTGCGCCTGGTCCGTGCCCGCACAACATGTCGCGTGCCGGCGTCGACGAATCGCCCCACGCGGGCGGGTCGCGTCACTAGGCTGGCGGGATGGCGAATGTGGAGACGACGATCACGGGCGGCATCGCGCACGTGAAGCTGAACCGTCCGGAGAAGTTGAACGGTCTGACGCTGCCGATGCTCGGCGAGCTCGTCGCCGCTGCGCATCACGTGCGCCGCAACAAGGGGGTGCGCGCTGTCGTCATCTCGGGCGAGGGGCGGTCGTTCTGCGCGGGCCTCGACTTCGGTGAGGTCATGGCGAAGCCAGCGAAGATCGTGCCCGTCTTCCTGCCGCGTCCGTGGCGTGGCACGAACACGTTCCAGGAGGCGTGCTGGGCGTGGCGGCGCGTGCCGGTGCCCGTCATCGTCGCGGTGCACGGTCACTGCTACGGCGGCGGGTTGCAGATCGCGCTCGCCGGCGACTACCGCTACACGACAAGAGATGCACAGTGGTCGGTGCTCGAGGGCAAGTGGGGGCTGATCCCTGACATGTCGGGCGTGCAGTCGCTCAAGGAACTCGTCGGCATCGACGTCGCGAAGAAGCTGACGATGACCGCCGAGATGCTCTCCGGTGAACGCGCGGTCGAGCTGGGCCTCGCGTCGGAGGTGGCTGACGACCCGCTCGCCGCGGCGATGGATCTGGCGCACGAGCTGACGCAGAAGTCTCCCGACCAGCTGGCCGCCGCCAAGCGTCTGTTCAACCGGTCATGGAACACGTCCGCACGCACGACGTTCCGGCGCGAGCGCGCCGAACAGCTCGTCCTGCTCATGGCGCAGAACACGGCGAAGGCGCGCAAGGCGGCGTTCGCGAAGGCCGGCGCCAAGCAGGCGCAGCTGGCCGAAGCTCGCGCGGCGAAATACAGCCCGCGCGTTCTGCCCTGAGCCGCGTCCTGCCTTGAGTGGCGTGATGTCTGACCGACCTGTGAGCGCCCTCGTCCCCGCTGGGGTCGGGTCTTCCTCGACGATCGGCCACCGAGTCGCTGCGTGAGTATTCCCATCGTCGTCAGCGCCGGGCTCTGACGCGCCAGACCCCGATCCTGCTCGTGCAGGTCGGGGGCCTCGTCTCTTCGGTACGGCGGGTGGGGCCGCCGGCTCGGAGCAGACTCAGGCCGGCGCCGTCGCGCGCGTGTCGTCAGCCGTACCGTCGGTGGCTGCGCCGGCGACGTGAGCGCCGCGCGCGGCGGTGTCCTCGTGCGTGAGGGCGTTGGGAGTGCGGCTCTCGTCGCTGGTGGCTCCGCGGCTGCGCAGGCGGTTGAGCAGGCCGTCGACGCTCCAGCGGCCGGGGCCGACGATCGCGAAGACGAAGGCGGCGAGGCCGAGGGCGGCGACGAGTTCCCAACCGCTCTCGTCGACGAAGACGCCGTGGCTGCGGTGCACGAACCACCAGGCACCGGCGAGGTCGACGGCGACGAGGAGGCCGGCGAGCGGCGTCAGCACGCCGAGCACGAGCATGCCGCCGCCGATGAGTTCGGTGAGGGCCGCGAACCATGCGGAGGCGTGCGGCGCCGGGACGCTCATCTTCTCGAACATCGCGGTGGTGGCGTCGATGTCGTTCGTGTGCAGCTTCTGCCATCCGTGGGCGATGAGGACGGCTCCGAGCAGGGCGCGGGCCAGCAGGAGCCCGGCGTCACGGATCGGGGCGGGCGGGGTGAACAGGTTGCCGGTGGTGCGCATCGGTCCTCACAAGGTTGGTGATGTGTCACCTAAAGCTTGGCATGCTCGGTAGGTGACGTGTCAACCAGGCGCTAGGGTGAGTGGTATGAATCACGACGGTCGATGGCTGCGCTCCGACGAGGAAGCGTTGTGGCGCGCCTGGCTGGGTGTTCATGCTCGTCAGCACGTAGTCATCGCGCGCGACCTCAAGGCCAGTGGCCTCTCCGAGCCTGACTTCGAGGTACTCGTTCATCTCACCGACGCACCCGACGGGCAACGTCGCCTCTCCGAACTCGCCGCGGGGTTGCAGTGGGAACGAAGCCGCGTCTCTCACCAGGTGACGCGCATGGCCAAGCGTGGTCTCGTCGAGCGCCATGACGTGGCCGAGGACGCGCGTGGCGCGCGCGTCGTCATCACGCGTGAGGGGCGCGCAGCCATCGAGAAGGCCGCGCCCCCTCATGTGGCGAGAGTGCGCGAGGTATTCGTCGACCGTCTCGACGCGGCTGATCGCGTCGACCTCGCGCGGATCCTGCGCAAACTCGTTCCCTGACGACGCGTCGCCTATCCCCATGCGCCCACATGCACCTGCGTGCAAGTGCACCCGGGTGCACGTGCACGCGAGAGGGGCGGGCGGCGCCGCGCCGCGACGCGACGCGGAACGGCGGGGGCGGCCGCGGGCCGGCCGGGCGCAGGCCTGGAATCGTCTGGTCAGATCAGGCGGTTCAGATCAGGCGATTCAGAACAGGCCGGTGATGTGGCCTTCGGAGTCGACGTCGATGGCCAGCGCGGCGGGCTTCTTGGGCAGGCCGGGCATCGTCATGAGGGATCCGCAGACGAACACGACGAAGCCGGCGCCGGCGGCGAGGCGAACTTCGCGCACCTCGAGCACGTGGCCGGACGGGGCGCCGCGCATCGCGTCGTCGGTCGTGAACGACTTCTGCGTCTTGGCGATGCAGACGGGCAGGTGGCCGTAGCCCTCGGCCTCGAACTGCGAGATCTGCTTCGCCGCGGCCGGCGGAATGGCGATCGAGCCGGCACCGTAGATCGTCGTCGCGATCTTCTCGACCTTCTCGACGAGCGTCAGACCGTCGTCGTAGGTGAAGTGGAGATCGGGCGTGCCGCCCTCGGTCGCCTCGACGATGGCGCGCGCGAGGCCCGCCGCGCCGGCGCCGCCATCGGAGAAGTGGGTGCACACCTCGACGCGCGCGCCGAGCTTCTCGATGCCTTCGACGAACGCGGCGATCTCGGCGTCGGTGTCGCTGGGGAAGCGGTTGAGGCCGACGACGACGGGCAGGCCCCACACCTCGCGCAGGTTGTACAGGTGCCGTTCGATGTTGCTCATGCCGGAGCGCATCGCGTCGACGTTCTCGCTCGTCAGGTCGGTGACGGCGACGCCGCCGTGGTACTTCATCGAGCGGATCGTCGCGACGAGGACGGCGGCGTCGGGGCGCAGGCCGGTGAAGCGGCACTTCAGGTCGATGAACTTCTCGGCGCCGAGGTCGGCGCCGAAACCGGCCTCCGTCACGACCCAATCGGCATGCGCGAGAGCAGTGTTCGTCGCCGTCACCGAGTTGCAGCCGTGCGCGATGTTCGCGAACGGGCCGCCGTGGACGAATGCCGGGTTGCCCTCGAGCGTCTGCACGAGGTTGGGCGCGAGCGCGTCGGCGAGCAGTGCCGTCATCGCGCCGTGGGCGCCGAGGTCGGCGGCCGTCACGGGCTCCGTGTCGTAGGTGTGGCCGACGACGATGCGGCCGAGGCGCTCCTTGAGGTCGTCGATCGACGTGGCGAGGCAGAAGATCGCCATGACCTCGGAGGCGACGACGATGTCGAAGCCCGACTCGCGTGGCACGCCGTTCGTCGGGCCGCCGAGGCCGATGACGATGTCGCGCAGTGCGCGGTCGTTCATGTCGAGCACGCGCTTGAACGTGATGCGGCGCGGGTCGATGCCCAGTTCGTTGCCCTGCTGCAGGTGGTTGTCGATCAGCGCCGCGAGCAGGTTGTGCGCCTCGGCGATGGAGGCGAAGTCGCCGGTGAAGTGCAGGTTGATGTCCGTCATCGGGTTGAGCTGGCTCTTGCCGCCCCCGGCGGCGCCGCCCTTCATGCCGAACACAGGGCCCATCGACGGTTCGCGCAGCGCAGCCGCGGCCGTCTCACCGATGTGGGCGAGGCCGTCGACGAGGCCGACGGTCGTCGTCGTCTTGCCCTCACCTGCGGGCGTCGGGCTCGTCGCGGTGACGAGGATGAGCTTGCTGCCCTCGCGACGCTGCATGCCCTGCACGTATGGCAGCGAGACCTTCGCCTTGTGCGGGCCGTACCGGAAGATCTCGTTCGCGGGGATGCCGATCTTCGCGGCGATCTCCTCGATCGGCAGCATCGGTGTGGCAGCGGCGATTTCGACGTCGGTCGGCATGTCTTCCTCGGGTCTGGTGAAGCGCAGGTCGGACGCCCGAGCGCGAGCGTCCGTCTCGACGGTAGAGCGTTACTGACGAGTTGGGGCGCGATTGACGCAAGGTGTCGTTCGGATGCGAACGGGTGGGCCGGGTTGGAGTGTGCTGCTGCGTTCCGAGGGTGCGCAGGACACGATCTCCGGGTTTCAGATGCGCCCCGTCGCGAGTGCCGCGTACATGAGGGCCGCGACGGTCTCGCCGTCGCTGATGGTGCTGTCACGGACGAAGCTCATCGCCTCGTCCCATGGTACGAAGCGGGCGGCGTCGATGCCCTCGGCAGCTTGCTCGGCTTCCACGTCGACGGTGGCGCTCGCGATGTCGGCTGCGTCGGCCACGGTGCCGTCACCCAGGGCGCCGACGCTGCCGGGCGGCTCGACGTCCACGCGGCCGCCGATCGTCAGACCCGTTGCGAGATAGACGAACTCGGGTGCATCGCACACGCCGTTGAGCGCGTTCATCCGCCCGATCTCGTGCCACTCGGATGCCACGAAACCGGTCTCCTCGAGCAGCTCGCGGCGTGCTGCGTCGAGCGGGTCGTCGCCGTCGCACCCGCCTGCCGGGACCTCCAGCGACATGCCGCGCGTCGCGTAGCGATACAGCGAGACCATGAGCACGGCCCCGTCGTCATCCATCGCGACGACGAACACCGACGGATGCTGCATCGTCACGACGCCGTAGATGCCCTCGCCGCCGTCGGGTCGTAGGACGGCGTCCTCGCGCACGGCGATCCACGGGTTCGAGTAGACCTCGCGGGAGCCCGTCGTCGTCCACCCGCCGTGCGCGTCACTCATGCGGCCGGCGGTGCGTCAATAGCTTCGACCTCGACGTCCTCAGCAGGCTTGCCCGCGACGAACACGAGCGTCTTGTAGCCCCAGAACCGGAACAGTGTCGCGAGCACGAGCCCGACGCCGTTGGCAGAGATGTTGTCCGCGAGCTTGCTCGTCAGGCCGAGGACGTAGTGGCTGAATCCGAGGCAGCCCATGGCGATGAGTCCGCCGACGGCGCTGACGGCGAGGAAGATGAGCACCTCGTGGTGCACCTGCTCGCGCCGTGTGTCCTTGAACGTCCAGTAGCGGTTGCCGAGCCACGCGACGAGGACGCCGAGCGCCGTCGAGACGAGCTTCGCCGTGACGGCCTGGTCGTACATGATGCCGTGCCCATCGGGGCCGGCATAGCGAAGCACGTTGAACCCGCCGGCGTCCGCGACGAAGGCGAGCCCGCCGACGACGACGAAGCTGATGAGCTGCTGACGAGCGGCCAGCAGCCGCTCCATCATGCGGCGGCTCTTCGTCGATCCGGGCGGTGCGTCGGGAATGGTCACTGAGGCTGCTTTCGGCTGACGTCGGGGTCGCTCGATTCTAGGGTGGTGATGACGGGGGCCGCGCTGTCCGTCGGGGCGCCTGGGTCGTGCGCGGCACCTGCGACGATCGCGCCGCGGTCGGCCTCGCGTGCTTCTCGTCGCACCTTCTGATCAGCCGCGCGCCGCCAACCGCGCCGGCAGCGTCGCGTATCCCCGCAGGATGCGCGTGGGCCGACGGGTGGCGCCCGGCAGCAGTTCGACGTCGAAGCGGTCGAAGAACGCGCGCAGCGCGACCTCGCTCTCCATCCGCGACAGGGCCGCGCCGAGGCAGAAGTGGCGCCCGGCCGAGAACGCCAGGTGCTCGCGCGCGTTCTCGCGGTGCACGTCGAACGCGTCGGGGTCGTCGAAGATCTTCGGGTCGCGATTGGCTGCCGCCAGGACGGTGACGACGAGCGTCCCGGCGGCGACGTCGACGTCCGCGACGCGCGTGTCGCACGTCGCCGTGCGCGCCGTCAGCAGCACGGGCGGGTCGAAACGCAGCGTCTCCTCGACGGCGTTGAGCCAGGACGCCTCGCCGCTGCGCAGCGCCGCGAGCTGCTCGGGGTGGCCGACCATGAGCCGGATGGCGTTGCCGAGCAGGTTGACGGTTGTCTCGAAACCGGCGGCGAGGACGAGCCCGGCCACCGACTTGAGCTCCCGGTCGCTGAGGCCGACGCCGTCGTCCTGCGCCTGGATGAGCGCGCTGAACAGGCCGTCACCCGGCTGCGCTCGCTTGGCGGCGAGGTGGGTCTCGAGCCACGCGTCGAACTCGTCGAGCGCGCTCTCGGTGCGGCGGAACGTCGCCCAGTCGAGCCCCAGGTCGAGGCTCGAAGCGGCGTGCCCGCCGAGACGCAGCACAGTCTCGTACTCGCTCTCGGGCACCCCCAGGATCTCGGCGATGACGGTGACGGGCAGCTGCTCGCAGTAGCGCGCGACGAGGTCGACGTCATGCCCGGCGCGCGCGTCGGCCTCGAGGTCGTCGAGCAGCTCGGTGGCGACCTGCTCGGTGCGTTCGCGCAGGGCCTCGACGGCGCGCGCGGTGAACACGCGGGTGACGAGCTTGCGGTTGCGCGTGTGCGTGGGGCCGTCCGTGGCCAGCAGGGACGGCGGCTCGAGCGGCCCGATCGTCGTGCTCGCCGCCCACGTCAGCGCGCCGCGGACCGCGCGCGAGGTGTCGCCGGGGAAGCCGGTGCGGAAGTCGTTGCTCGTCAGCACCTCGTTGACGGCGTCGTGCTCGCCTGTCAGCGTCGAGAGCTTGCCGGTCACGATGGCTCCGCCATTGCGGATGCGCGCGAGGATCGGCTCGAGCTCCTCCGGCAGCAGGCCCGTCGTCTCGGTGCTCAGCACCCCCTGCGGGTCGCCCTGCGACGCGACACGCACCAGCGCCCTGCGCGGGATGGCGTGCTGCAGGCTCCAGCGCACGCCGGGTTTGGCGTGCTCGACCAGGCGGCGGGGGATCCGAGTGGTGAGGGCGAACATGAGGCCTCCAACAGCTGTGGATGTGTCTCACGTCACACTACAGATGCAGGCCGGTGACGGAACACCTCGCGGCTGATCGGCGGCGGACGTCGCCCGCTCCGGCTCTGGCACGGCGCATTCGACGCGGCTGTGCCCGATCGTCGCACGGGTGTTCGTTCGATGTTCACGTCGCGGCGTAGCGGGGCGTGGGGGCCTCTGGAGTACGGTCACGGCATGGCTGACGTCCTGATACGCACCGTTGATCTGGCTCAGGCTTCGAGGCAGCAGGGTGGCTCTGAGCGTCTCTCCGCCCACCTTGCGCGCCCTGCCGGGGACGGGCCGTGGCCCGGCGACGTCATGGTGATGGAGATCTTCGGCGTGAACGACGACATGCGTGCGCACGCGGAGCGCATGGCGTCGTGGGGGTACGTCGTCATCGTGCCCGATTTGTATTCCGACGCTCGCGCCGCTGTGGCACGTGGCCGGCTTCGGCGGCAGCCGCGACGATGCCGAGCACGCCTGGCGGCGCATCCACGACTATTTCGACGCGCATCTGCATGTTCCGGCAGCAGCGTCGGCGCATGCCGTCAGCTGACTCAGCGGGCATGATCATCCCTTCGACGGGCAGGTGAGAGCGTGACCGTCCAACCGTCAGGTCGCCGCTCGTCAGCGTCGTGCTGGTTCGTCCTCGCCGCACTCGCGGGCGTCATCCATGCCGCGGTGACGCTCTACTGGGCGCTGGGCGGGCGGGGGTTGTTGTGGACGATGGGTGACAGCTTCGTGGCTCAGTTCGCCGGCATCATGTGGGTCTTGTACCCGGTGGCGTTGGTCAAGGGCGTGTGTGCGGTCGCTCCGCTCTGGCTGGCGAGGCGGGGCTGGCCGCTGCGTCGTCTGACGCGCCCCGTCTGCTGGGTAGGGAGCGTCGTGCTCGTGGCGTGGGGTGGCGCGAACACGGTGCTCGGCAACGCCGTGTTGCTCGGCGCCGTTCATCCTGACGGAGGCTTCGACCGTGCCGCGATGATCGGGCACGCCTGGATCTGGGATCCGCTGTTCCTGGTGTGGGGCGCAAGCCTCGCCGCGGGTCTGTGGTCGACGCGCCACGACGCTGTTCCTCCCGTGTAGCTGCGGAGGTGAGAGCCGTGCCCCGCGCCCGTCACTTGTGATGCGGCTGCCGACCGACCTCACCGGTCGGCGGGGCGCGTCCACTCGATGAGGTAGCGACCGAGCCATAAACGACGAAAGTTGCGACCGGGCAAGACCTCGGCCGACGCCTTTCGACGTGGTGGATCGCTGCGTTCGAAACGACGGCGTCGAATTCGTTTCCTGGCGGGTCGTAGGTGATCAGGTCTGCTTGAACCCACTCGATATCGCGACCGGTCCATCGCCGGCGCGCCCGCTCGAGCACGCCTGCATCCACGTCAATGGCGACGACACGGCAGCCGTTCGCCTGCATCCGGGCCGCAAGAAACCCGTCGCCACAGCCCACATCGAGAACGCGGCTTCCCGGCGGGGCGAGTCTTGCGAGGAGCTGATCATGATGAATGTTGAGGTTCCACGGCTCGTGTTGCCCACCCATATGGATGAGGATAGAGGCTGAGCGGGCGGATAAGAGGCAGCGCCTTGTCGCGGGGGCTGGCTCGTACGCTGGCGTCATGATGATCCAGAAACGCATGCACGAGCTTCTCCTCCCGGCACTGAAAGATCGCCACGCCCTCCTTGCTGACGTAGCGGACTCACTTGACGACGATGACCTGAATGCGCGGGGGCGCCGCCGTTTCGATTGCACGGAAGCGGAAGCGCGCTTCATCATGGATCTGCAGCTGCGCCGGTTCTCGCAGGAGTCGCGACATGGGATCGAAGATCAGGCGCAGGAGGTTTTCCGCGCCTGACGCCTGAGTCGGCGGGTGGACAGTCGGCGCGAGCGACGGCGTCACTCGTCCGGGACCCATTCGAGGATGTCGCCCGGCTGACACTGCAGCACTGTGCAGATGGCATCGAGCGTGGTCAGACGGACGGCTTTGGCTCTGCCGTTCTTCAAGATCGACACGTTGGATGGGGTGAGGCCCACCCTTTCCGCGAGCTCGGCTACGCCCATCTTGTTCCGGGCAAGTTGAACGTCGAGTCGGATGATGATCGCCATCAGATCACCTCGTCCAGTTCGCTTTGCAGCCCGGTGGCCCCGATCAGAAGGGCACGTAGGACAAGCACGATCGACAAGCAGCCGATGTCTACGAACAGCAGGGCCGAGAAGAACGCGGGAACTGAGATGGGCCCGATCCCGGCGCACAGGTCGAACAGGGTGAAGCCCGCTAGGGCGAGTGCAGTCAGCGCGAGGCAGGCGCAGATGAGATTGACCCACCGCAACGACCCGGAGGAGAAGATCTCACCCCTGCGCGTCGCACCGGCAAGCATCCATACGCACGCGAGTGCGATCTCGAAGCACGCCAGCACGAAGATGGCGAGGGCCAGGGTGGGAAGTTCGAGGTCTGCGACCTCCGGAAACCGCTCCGCCATCGATGAAGCCATGGCGGGCAGGACCAGTGTCTGCAGGAGGAGTGCTCCCAGGATCGACATCAGGAGAAACAGTCGTAGGGTGACGTGCGTGTAACGGGGTGCCATGGATTGAGTCTCAGGCCGTACGTATTGAAAGTCAACATGTTCATCCTGTTGCGCGACATGATCTAAGTAATGTGTCAGGCAAAGTGGGTTCTGGTGCCGCACCGCCAACCGCGGGCGAATCGCTGGATTGGGGGCGTGATCATGACAGCGGGGCGCGTGAGCGGATGCTCGCGGTTGTCGGTGGTGCCTGCCAGACTGACGGCATGAACTTCCGCTCGCTCTATGCTCACGGTTTTGCGCGCGTTGCTGCGGTGACGCATCCCGTCGCGCTCGCTGATCCGACGACGAACGCGGCGCGCGTGCTCGAAGTCGCCCGCGAGCTGCACGACCGGGGCGTCGCAGCGGCGGTGTTCCCTGAACTCGACCTCACCGGTTACAGCATCGACGACCTCGTCTTCCAGGACGTGCTGCTCGACGACGTGCTCGCGGCCATCAAGACGATCGTCGACGGCTCCGAAGGTCTGACGCCGGTGCTCGCCGTCGGCGCGCCGCTGCGCAAGGGCACGCGGCTGTTCAACTGTGCCGTCGTCATCAAGGACGGCGAGGTGCTCGGCGTCGTGCCGAAGAGCCACCTGCCCACCTACAAGGAGTTCTACGAGAAGCGCTGGTATGCACCGGGTCTCGACCAGCGCGGGCAGTACATCGACCTCGGCGACCTGGGCGAGGTGCCGTTCGGGCCCGACCTCATCTTCCGCGCCGTCGACCTGCCCGACCTCGCGATCCACGTCGAGATCTGCGAGGACGTGTGGGTGCCGATCCCGCCGTCGTCCGAGGCCGCCGCGGCCGGCGCGAGCGTCCTCATGAACCTGTCGGGCTCGCCGATCACGATCGGCAAGTCGTCGCAGCGCAGCCTCGTCGTGCAGAGCCAGTCGTTCCGCACCCTCGCCGCGTACGTCTACGCCGCGAGCGGCGAGGGTGAGTCGACGACCGACCTTGCCTGGGACGGGCAGACGATGATCTACGACCAGGGCACGCTGCTCGCCGAATCCGAGCGATTCCCGAGCGGCCCGCGCACGAGCATCACCGACGTCGACCTGGGCGCCATCCGCCAGGCCCGCATGCGCTTCAACAGCTACGACGACAACCGTCCGGGGATCGGCCCGGCGCGTCCGCTGCGTGAGGTGCCGTTCGAACTCGGCGCCCCGGACGGCGACCGCGGCCTTCTCCGCGAGATCGAGCGCTTCCCGTTCGTCCCCGCCGACGACGCGCAGCTCGCGCAGGACTGCTACGAGGCGTATGAGATCCAGGTCTCGGGCCTCGAGCAGCGCATGCGCTCGATCGGCGCGCCGAAGATCGTCATCGGCGTCTCCGGTGGCCTCGACTCGACGCACGCCCTCATCGTCGCCGCCCGTGCGATGGACCGTGTCGGGCGCCCGCGCACCGACATCCTCGCGTACACGATGCCCGGCTTCGCGACGAGCGATCACACGAAGTCGAACGCGTACAAGCTCGCCGAAGCGCTCGGCGTGACGTTCGAGGAGGTCGACATCCGGCCGATGGCGACGCAGATGCTCAAGGACATGGACCACCCCGCGGGCAGCGGCGAGCCCGTCTACGACGTGACGTTCGAGAACGTCCAGGCCGGCCTGCGCACCGACTTCCTGTTCCGCATCGCGAATCAGAAGGGTGGCATCGTCCTCGGCACCGGCGATCTGTCCGAACTCGCACTCGGCTGGTGCACGTACGGCGTCGGCGACCAGATGTCGCACTACGGCGTCAACGCGGGCGTGCCGAAGACGTTGATGCAGCACCTCATCCGCTGGGTCGCCTCGGGTGACGAGTTCTCCGACGCCGTCGGCGAGACGCTCCTGTCGATCCTCGACACCGAGATCTCGCCCGAGCTCGTGCCGACGAAGGAGGGCGAGAAGCCGCAGTCGACGCAGGACGCCATCGGCCCCTACAACCTGCAGGACTTCACGCTCTACCACGTGCTGACGCACGGAGCGCGCCCGAGCAAGATCGCGTTCCTCGCGTTGCACGCCTGGCAGAACGCTGACGAAGGGCGCTGGCCGAGCGGTTTCCCCGACGACGAGCGCCCCGCCTACTCCCTCGCCGAGATCAAGAAGTGGCTCGAGGTGTTCCACAAGCGCTTCTTCAGCCAGCAGTTCAAGCGCTCGGCACTGCCGAACGGGCCGAAGGTGAGCGCCGGCGGCGCACTGTCGCCGCGTGGTGACTGGCGCATGCCGTCCGACGCGTCGTCGCGCGCCTGGCTGGTCGAGCTGGAACGCAACATCCCGAACGAGTGAGGAACGCTCAGCACGATCGGCGCGGCGGGCGGCTGCGCCGATCGCTCGCGTCGAGCGTCAGCCCGTCAGGGCAGCGATCTGCGTGGAGGGAAGCCAGTAGCCGAGCGTCTTGACGCAGTTCTTCGCGAGACCCGCGGCACGCAGCTTCTTCGTCAGCGCGCGCGTCGTGACGGTGTCGCACGCACCCCACGCGAACACGCGCGGGCAATTGGCCGGGACGGCGAGCAGATTCGGGCGCTCACCGCGACACATACTCCCACTCGCCGGGTTGTCCAACTGGCTCAGATCGGCGAGCACCTCGTCGACGGCGTCGAGCAGCGCGCCACCGTCACGTTCGCGACGCACCCAGCGCAGCGCGTCGCCGTCGCGCAATCGCACCGGCAGCGCGCGGTCGTCAGGGTGCGTCCATTCGAGGACGACGGTCGTCGGCGCCGGGGAGAGGGCGTCGAGCAGCGAGTTGATCGCGGGCAGTGACGCGGGGTCGCCGACGAGCAGGTGATGGTCGACGTCGTCGCAGCCCGGCAGCGACGGTTCCGAACCGTAGAGGCTTGCTTCGACCTGATCGCCCGGTTGCGCGCCGAGCGCCCACGCCGTCGCGGAACCGTCGTGGATGGCGAACTCGAGCCAGAACGTGTCCGTCGGGACGTCGGGGTCGACGAGCGTGTACGCCCGCTGATGCCCCGCACCCGTGCCGGAGCGATCGGCGAACCACAGCCGCACCCACATCGTCGGATACGGCGCGTGTGTACGCAGAAAACCGTTGCCCGAGAGTCGAATCCGCACGAGCCGCGAAGATGGTTGTTCGCGCTCGAGCACGGTGAAGACGAAGTCCTGGGCGCGCAGTTCGCGCAGCACACGGCCTGCCTCGCCGCGCTCGACCCGTAGCAGGGTGCGTGGTGGCGTCATCGCGTCGTGGGGCTGGTCGCTCACGCGTCCCGCCTTCCCGCTCGGTGGCCGGGCGGCGCGCGCCCTGACCGGTGGTGATGCCGTCCCGCACTCGTCTGAGACGTGATGTGAGCCTCAGTCGGCGCGGTTGACGATCTCGACTTACCTAAGGTTAGCATTGCCTAACTCGCAGTCGAGCAGTGCCTCGCGAGAACCAACACGTCATGACACGGGTGCCGTCGCGCGCCTGAACGAAAGGTCGTCCGCATGATCAACCGCCGTGGCTTCTTCGCCATCGCCGCCGCCGGTGCCACCAGCGCCCTCGCCGCCTGCAGCACCGGCTCGTCGTCCGACAAGGCCTCGAGCGCCACGTCGGGATCGGCCGGCTCGGCGGGCAGCGGCGCGGGCTTCCCCGTCACGATCAAGCACGCCCTCGGCACGACGAAGCTCGAGAAGGCGCCGACGAAGATCGTCACGGCCGGCTGGTCGGACGCCGACATCCTGCTCGCCCTCGGCGTCGTGCCCGTCGCCGCGCCGGCGGTGACGTGGGGCGGCAACGCCGCGAAGTCGAGCGACTGGTTCGACGCGAAGCTCAAGGAGGTCGGCGGCAAGGCGCCCGAGCGCTACAGCGACGCCGACGGCACGCCCGTCGACAAGGTCGCCCAGTACCAGCCCGACCTCATCTCCGGCACGAACTCGGGCCTCAAGCAGGCTGAGTACGACAAGCTGACGAAGATCGCCCCGACCCTCGCGTACCCGAAGTACCCCTACGGCACGTCGTGGCAGGAGTCGACGAAGATGATCGCCGAGGCGCTCGGCAAGAAGGCCGAGGGCGAGAAGGTCATCTCCGAGACGCAGGCCAAGGTCAAGGCCGCCCTCGACAAGCACCCCGAACTCAAGGGCAAGAGCGTCGCCTGGGTCTACTTCGACGCGGCCAAGCTCAACTCGATCACCGTCTACACGCTCAACGACAACCGTCCGCGCGGCCTCGCCGACTTCGGCCTCAAGACGCCGTCGTTCGTCACGAAGGCGAGCCAGGGCGCGAAGACGTTCTCCACGGAACTGTCGGCCGAGAAGGCCTCCGAGCTCGACGCCGACATCGTCGTCTTCGACGCGATGGACGCGGCGACGACGAAGAAGATCACGTCCGACAAGCTGCTGTCGCAGATCCCCGCGTTCAAGAAGGGCAGCTACCTCGCGCTGACCGACCAGAAGGCGTCCGAGACGATGGCGAGCCCGACGCCGCTGTCGATCCCCGTCGCGATCGACACCTTCCTGCCGAAGCTCGCCGAAGCCGCGAAGAAGGCCTGAGCGTAGGCTCGTTCGAGGATTCGCCCGGCTGCCACCGCGAGACGGTGTGACGCGCCGGGCGAATCGTCGTTCCACTGGAAAGGGTGACGATGTCGACTCCCGCCGCGCCACGCGCCGGCACCGATCAGCGTCGCACGCCGCGCATCGACGCACGCCGCGTGCTCGCAGGCGGGCTGACGCTGCCGCTGCTGCTCGCGTTCGCCGTCGCCGTCTCGCTCACCGTCGGGGCGGGCTCGTTCCACGGCGGTGACGTCTCGGCGCTGCTCGCCTCGCGCGGCGACCGCACCGCCATCGGCATCATCGTCGGCGCGGCCGTCGCGATGGCGGGCACGGCGATGCAGGGCATCACCCGCAACCCGCTGGCCGACCCCGGCATCCTCGGGATCAACGCGGGCTCGGCGCTCGCCGTCGTCATCGGCATCACGTGGTGGGGCGTGTCGAACCTGCTCGGCTACGTGCTGCTGTCGCTCATCGGTGCCGCCGTCGCGGCGGTCGCCGTCATGGCTCTCGCGACGTTCGGTGCGCGCGCTCTGGGGCAGGCGTCGCAGTCGGGGCCGCTGACGCTGGCGCTGTCCGGCATGGTGTTCACGGCGGGCACGTCGTCGATCGCGCAGGCCGTGCTCGTCTCGAACGGCAAGTCGCTCGACACCTACCGCTTCTGGCAGGTCGGTTCCGTCGCGGGGCGTGACCTCGGCGATCTCGTGCCGGCCGTCCCGTTCCTGGTCATCGGATTTCTCGTCCTGCTGGCCTCCGGGCGCCGCCTCGACGTCCTCGCCATGGGTGATTCCGTGGCCGCCGGACTCGGGGAGCGTCCTGGCCGGCTGCGGCTCGTCATCGGTGGCGCGGGTGTCATGCTCGCCGCGGCCGCGACGGGCATCGCCGGGCCGATCGCGTTCGTCGGGCTCGTCGCGCCGCACGTCCTGCGCCCGCTCATCGGCACGTCCTACCGCGTCCTCGTGCCGGCCGCGGGAGTGCTCGGCGCGTGCATCGTCGTGCTGGCCGACACCCTCGGCCGCATCGTCTCGCCGCCCGGTGAGGTGCAGGTCGGCATCATGACGTCCGTCCTCGGCTGCCCGGCCCTGCTGTGGGTCGTCGCGCGAATGAGGTCGCTGTGAAGCGCGCGACGATGGTGGCCGCCACGACGCCAAACACGTTCGACGCCGCGCGCCGCCGACGCCGGGGCGTCATGCTGGCTGCGTTGGTGCTCGTGACGTTCGGCGTCTTTCTCGCGCGGTGCCTGCTCGGGGACTTCACCGTGACGATCCCCGATTTCGTCCGCATCCTGCGCGGCGAGCATGTCGACGTGCCGGCTGCCAACTACATCGTCATGGAGTCGAAGCTGCCGCGCGCGCTCGCGTGCCTGCTCGCGGGCGCCGTGTTCGGGGCGTGCGGTGCGGCGATGCAGTCGCTCGTGCGCAACCCTCTCGCGAGCCCCGACGTCCTCGGCATCTCGCTCGGCTCGAGCACCGCGGCCGTGTTCTGCACGACGATCCTCGGTTGGAGCGGCGCGGGCGTGACGGGCGCCGCCATCGCGGGTGGCCTCGCCGTCTCCGCGGTGATCCTCGGGATGGCGCGTGGGCAGACGCCGCGGATGATCCTCGTCGGCATCGCCCTGGCCGCCGCGCTGCAGTCGCTCATCCAGTGGATCCTGCTCGAGTCGAACGCCTATCAAGCGCAGGACGCGATGGCCTGGCTCGCCGGGTCCGTCTCGGCCGTGTCGTGGCCGCAGATCACCCGGCTCGCCGTCGTCGGTGCGCTCGTGCTCATCGTCCTCGCCGCCCTCGCGCACTGGCTGCGCGTGCTCGAGATGGGGCGCCCGCTCGCCATCGGCCTGGGCGTGCCCGACGGGTTCGTACGCGCCGCGACGTTCGGCGCCGTCGTCATCGGCGTGGCCGTGACGACGAGTGTCTGCGGGCCGATCTCGTTCGTCGCGCTGCTCGCCGGCCCGATCTCGCGGCGCCTCATGGGCCGCACCGCCATCGTCGCGGCCGCTCTCGTCGGCGCGATCATCACGATCGGCGGCGACTACGTCGGCGCCTACCTCGTCCCCGGTGACAACAAGCTGCCCGTCGGCGTCATCACCGGCCTCGCCGGTGCGCCTGTCCTCGCCTGGCTGCTGCTGACCTCGCAGCGCCCGCCCCGCCGTTCGAAAGGCCGTGCCTCGTGACGTCCCTCGCCGCCCATGACCTCGTCCTGCGCTACGGATCCGGGCGTTCCGCAGGCCCCGACATCGTGCGAGGCATCACCTTCGAGGTGCCCGAGAACGAGGTAACCGTGCTGATCGGCGCGAACGGCTGCGGCAAGTCGACGCTGTTCGCGGGCCTGGCGCGGCTGCTCAAGCCCGCGGCCGGCGATGTGCTTCTCGACGGGCGCAGCATCGACGCGACGCCGACGCGCGAGGTCGCCAAGGCCCTCGCGCTGCTGCCGCAACACCCCATTGCGCCGGAGGGGATGACGGTGGCCGAGCTCGTGCGTCAGGGACGCACCCCGCACCAGGGCCTGCTCGGGCGCGGCGGGCCCGACGACGACGCTGCCGTCGCCGCGGCGATGGAGGCGACGGGCGTCAGCGAACTGGCAGAACGCACCGCCGATTCTCTTTCCGGCGGCCAGCGTCAGCGGGTGTGGCTCGCGATGGTGCTCGCGCAGCAGACCGGCATCCTCCTGCTCGACGAGCCGACGAGCTTCCTCGACATCGGCCACGCCGTCGAACTGCTCGACGTCGTCCGCCGCCGCAACCGCGAGCACGGAACGACCGTCGTCATGGTGCTGCACGACCTGTTCCTCGCGGCGCGCTACGCCGACCATCTCGTCGCGATGCAGGACGGTGAGATCGTCGCGGCGGGCGAGCCGACCGACGTGCTGACGGCGCAGCTCGCCGAGCAGCTGTACGGCATCCCGTGCGTCGTGCATCCTGACCCGAACACCGGACGTCCGGTGGTGCTGCCGCGCTAGGCTCGAGCCACCACACGTCGATCGGGAGGGTTTGCCATGTCTCGCCAGCGCACCACGAGGCGGATGACGATCAAGCGCGCGATGCTCGCGTCGAGCGCCGTCGCGGCCCTGACGCTCACGGGGTGCTCGATGGGCTCCGACTCCGGTACGTCCGCCGCGAGCAGCGCGACGAGCGCCGCCGCGAGTGCGGCCTCGAATGCGAGTGGTTCGTCGAGTGCGGCGCCGTCGACCGATGTGTCGACGAGCCCTGCGTCCGAGTCGAGTTCGCCGTCGAGCGCATCGAGCTCCGTCGCCGCGTCGAGCGTGGCGCTGCCCGCCGACACGCAGCTGGCGAAGGCGACGGCGAACAAGTTGTCCTTCTCGGTGCCGAAGTCGTGGACCGTCGTCGACGGTGAGCTCGGTAAGCAGGACGCGGTGAAGAAGCAGCTCGAGCCGGTGGCGAAGAAGTCCGGCATGTCGCCCGAGAAGTACGTCGCGCAGATGACGTCGGCCGCAGACGTCCTCGCGATCGACGCCACGGGGGCGCAGAGGTTCAACGACAACATCAACGTCCTCAAGGTGACGCGCCCGAGCCTGGCGGGCAAGGCCCAACTGGAGAAGGAACTCAACCAGCTCAACGCTGCAAGCGGTGCGAACGGGTCGAACAGTTCCAGCGACATGAAGGTCACCACCGGTGAATACAGCCGCATCACGACGCCGGCCGGCGCCGGTGAGCAGATGGAGTACACGCTGACGACGAAGGGTGTCACCGTGCACGGTGTCTCCATGGTCATCCCGAACGGCAGCGGGTCGTACTCGATGCTGACGGTGAGTGCTTCTGCGGCGGACAAGGCTGCCGAGTACGCGAAGACCGTCGCCGGGACCGCGCAGAAGATGTGACGCACCTCAGTCGGGAGCAGTTCGAGGACGCCGTCGGCGAGGCACTCGACGGCGTACCGCAGCGCTTCCTCGACCGTCTCGACAACGTCGTCTTCCAGGTCGAGGACGAGCCGTCACCCGAACAGCTCGCCCAGGCCTGCGTCGCACACGGCGAGGGCGAGCTGCTCGGGTTGTACGTCGGCATCGCGCTACCGGATCGTGGCGAGGGCTACGGCTGGGGAGCCCTGCCCGACCAGATCATCCTGTTCTCCGGCCCCATCCAGCGGCTGAGCCACAGCCGCGAACAGGTGATCGAACAGATCCGCGTCACGCTCCTGCACGAGATCGGCCACTACTTCGGCCTTGACGATGCCTGCCTCCACGAGCTGGGCTGGGGCTGACCCCTCGCCCCTGCATGCCTCCGCGTCCATCTGCGATTTTCGTCCACATTCGCGATTCCTGTCCCCCGCTGCGATTCGCGTCCACGTTCGTCACGTGGACGACGGCTCCGATGGCGTCCGCAGCCCTCAATCCGACCGCATCGCCCAGGCCCCGAACGTCGACGGGCCGTCGTAGCCCTCGAGGTCGTCGCTGATGTCGACGATGCGCCAGCCGGGCGGCATGCGCGCGCGGTCGCTGACGTCGTCGCGATCGAGGGGCGCATTGAGCCCCTCACCCGTGGCCTTGAGCAGGGCTTCCTTCCGCGTCCAGATCTGCGTGAAGGCCCGGCGTCCGTCATCGTCGCTCGCCGCTGCGTCGATGACGGCCTGCTCGCCGGGATGCAGCATCCGGCTGACGTCGGTGACGGTCGACGCCGCGGCCAGCACCTCCACGTCGATCCCGACGGGGACGTCCGCAGAGGCGAGCGCGGTGATCCACGGCGTCGAGCTCGTCGAGAAGAACCCGTCATGACCGACGGCGCGTGGACGCCCGTGCGGCTCGCCGCACGCCGTGCACGGCTCGCGCCAGTAGCGGATGTCCTCGTGACGAATGGCGGTGAGGTTGGCCAGCTCATTGCGCAGCAGCGCACGGCGCGTGACGAACTCGGCGCGCGCGGTGTCCGAGCGCACGGCCAGGGCCCGTGCGCGTTCGTCGTCGTCGAGGCTGTCCGGGCCCAGCGTTGCGACGTCGGCGGCGGTGCGGGGCGCCCACGTCGCGCACAGGACGATCGACGGCGTGTGCATGCCGCCACCCTACGACTCGCTGCGTCGCTCGAGCGGTCATTTTCCGCGGAATTCCGAGGCTGTCGCCGCGCTGCGATAGCCTCGCGGACGTGATGAAGTTCGAGCCGGACGAGGCCACGTGGGTGCTGACGAGCACGGACGTCGGCCTGGCTGCCGTCGTCGGTGACGGCGCCTTCGGGCGCGGTCTCGACTACGCCATCGGGGGCAAGGTCATCGCGCTCGCGACGGCTGATCGCGGGCGTGTCCTCATGGGCACGGTCACCGGCAACGGTCTCGCGCCGTATCAGTGCCTCGTCACGTACAAGGGTGAGGCCGGCAACGGTGAGCCGTTGTGGGTCTCGCGGTGCACATGTCCTGTCGCGACCGAGTGCAAGCATGCGGTCGCCTCGATCCTCGCCGCTCGTCGCGCGCTGACGTCGGGGGTGCGCGAGGGCAGCGTCAGCCGCACATCGGCCCCGTCCGGCACGCGAAACGCCGCCGAGTCCAACGTCGTTCCCCTCTTCGGCGGTGCCGCGGCGTCCTCGACGAGTTCGTGGCGTGACAAGCTCACGGCGAGCCTCGGTCCGGACGAGTCGCAGCGCGCCGCGGCGCGGTCGGCGAGCCCGTCGAGTGATGCATGGCGCGCGCAAGTCGGCCTGCAGTTCGAGCCGAAGGCTCGGCCGGCGTCGTTGACCGATTCGACGCCCGTGCAGCGGTTCGAGCTCAAACCGACGAAACTCATGCGTACCGGCCGTTGGTCGCGCACCGCGACGTGGCTCGACGCCCGCAGCAGTGCCGGCATCGCCGAGGCCGAGGAGCACCAGAGCGAGGCGCTGCGCCGCTTCATCACGCCCCACAAACCGCGGGTCGGCAACGGCCAGACCGTCTACCTCGACGAACTGGGCCCCGGCGTCTGGCAGGCGCTCGCCGAACTGACCGACGCAGGCGTCACGCTGATGCTCGCCGCGACGCCGGGCGAGGGCGTCACTCTCGCCGAAGCGGCCGAGGTGAGCCTCGGCGTCCACCGACGCGATGGCGGGCTCGTCCTGACGGCCGACGTCGTCGGCGTCGACCTCGAACCCGAGTTCGGTACGGCGACGCTCGTCGGCGATCCGGCCCACGGCGTCGCCATCCTCGACCGCGGCAGCCTCAAGCTCGTGCCGTTCCACGAACCGCCGCACGCCCTGCTCCAACCGCTCCTGCTCGGCGACGTCATCGAGGTGCCCGAAGCCGACGTGCCCGAGTTCGAGGCCGAGTTCCTGCCGCAGATCCGCCGACACGCGAGCGTCAGCGATGCGTCGCAGACGCTGACGGACGCCGTCGAACCGCGCCTCTTGCTCGTCGTCGAGCCGGTCACCGTCGGCAAGGCGAAGGTCGAGACGTTCTTCACGTACGGCGAACGTCGCCTCCCCTCGCCGCCGATGGGGCGCGGGCGCCAGTTCTCCAGCGAGGCCGCCGTCATCGCGCGCGCGGCGCTGCCGTTGAGTCGTCTGCGCCTGACGCGCGCCGTGCCGGCCTTCGACCTATGGGTCAAGCAGACCGCCGAACTGACCGGTCTGGAGGCCGTGCGTCTCGCCGACGCCATCCCCGAGCTGCGGGCGATCGACGGCGTCGACGTCGTCATGAAGGGCGAGTTGCCCGCCTACGAGGAGGCCGAGGACGATCCGATCGTCCAGGTCGGCGTCAACGAGGCCGGCCTCGCGACCGACTGGCTCGACCTGCAGATCACGATCAGCGTCGACGGCCAGGAGGTGCCGTACCCCAACCTCATCGAGGCGATGAGCAAGGGGCGCGACGTCATGATGCTGCCGTCGGGCACGTACTTCCGCCTTGACTCTCCGCAGCTGCTCGACATCGCCCAGGTGCTCGAGGAGGCGCAGCAACTCACCGACAAGAAGAGCGACGGCCTGCAGATCAGCCGCTACGACATCGGGTTGTGGGATCAGCTCGTCGGGCTCGGCATCGTCGAGGCGCAGCGCTCCCAGTGGCAGGCGGCCGTCGAGGGGCTGACGAGGTCGGGGTGGAACCCGGAGAGCGTCGAGCTGCCCCCGTCGTTCCGGGCGACCCTGCGCCCCTACCAACTCGAGGGATACGCCTGGCTCGCCAACCTGTGGGACGCGGGGCTCGGCGGCGTGCTCGCCGACGACATGGGGCTCGGCAAGACGATCCAGACCCTCGCGATGCTCGAACGCGCCCGCGTCGCAGGCGAACTCGACACGACGCCCGCACTCGTCGTCGCACCGACGTCGGTGCTGGGCGTGTGGGCGCGCGAGGCCGCGCAGTTCGCGCCCGAGCTGAAGGTGAAGGTGCTCGCCGAGACGTCGAAGAAGCGCGGCACCGAGGTGGCCGAGGAGATCCAGCGGGACGCTCCGCACGTCGTCGTGACGAGTTACGCCGTCGCGCGCCTCGACGCCGACGCGTTCCATGCCTGCGGGTGGCGCGCGCTGATCCTCGACGAGGCGCAGATGGTGAAGAACCACACGTCGCAGACCTTCCAGGCCGTCAAGAAGATCGGCGCGCCGTTCGGGCTCGCGATCTCGGGCACACCGCTGGAGAACTCCGTCATGGACGTGTGGTCGCTGTTCAACCTCGTCGCGCCGGGGTTGTTTCCACGCCCGGAGGATTTCATCCGTCGCTACCGCAAGCCGATCGAGCAGGGGGAGGGGCACGTCGCCACAGATGCGCTCAAGGGCCTGCAACGGCGCATCGGCCCGCTCATGCTGCGTCGACGCAAGGGCGACGTCGCGCCCGATCTGCCCGAGAAGCAGGTGCAGCGCGTCGACGTCGCGATGTCGCCGCAGCACGAGCGCGTCTACAAGCGGCACCTGCGGCGCGAGCAGCAGCGCCTCATGGGCCTGCTCAAGGATCCGGACGCCAACCGTGTCGAGATCCTGGCCGCGCTCACCCGCCTGCGACGTCTCGCACTCGACCCGGCCCTCGTCGACGACGAGTTCGCCGGGCGTTCGGTGAGCCGCAAGGTCGAGACGGTCGTGCAGCAACTCGCCGAGATCGCCGCGGAGGGGCATCGCGCCCTCGTGTTCAGTCAGTTCACCGACTTCCTGGCGATCGTGCGCGAGGCCGCAGCCGACGCCGGCGTCTCGACAACGTACCTCGACGGCTCGACGCGCAACCGGCAGCAGGTCGTCGACGAGTTCAAGAGCGGCGAGGCCGACGCGTTCTTCATCTCCCTCAAGGCCGGTGGTACGGGATTGACGCTGACGGAGGCCGACTACGTCATCGTCCTCGACCCGTGGTGGAACCCGGCGGCCGAGGATCAGGCCATCGACCGCGCACATCGCATCGGGCAGACCAAGCACGTCATGGTCTACCGCTACGTCAGCGCGGGCACGATCGAGGAGAAGGTCATGGAGCTGCAGGAGAAGAAGCGCAAGCTCTTCGACGACGTCGTCGACGCCGGTGCCGGCGGCGGTCGTCTCACCTCCGACGACATCGCCGGCCTGCTCGAGGGGTAGGGCGCGAGGGCGTCACGGGTCGCACGGCTTGGGTGGGTCGCACGGGCTGAGCCCCAATATCTATCTCGATGTAAAGTATCTTGATGTCAAGGGAGCTGGTCTTCCGGCCGGCCAGACACCGTGAGGAGCGCGCCAGCCATGACCCGCGAATGGGATGCGAAGAGCTACGACGAGTTGCCGCTGCCGCACGTCGGCTGGGGCAGACGCACCATCGAGCGCATGACGCTGCGCGGTGACGAACGGGTGCTCGACGCCGGATGCGGCACCGGCCGCGACGCGGCCGAGTTGCTGTCGCGCCATCCGGGTGTCGACCTCGTCGGCATCGACGGCTCGTCGCAGATGATCGCGCAGGCCCGCGAGCGGGTCGGGTCTGGGGCCGCATTCGCGGTCCGTGACCTCACCGAACCACTTGACGTCGCGGAGCTCGGCGCGCGGCCAGGCCCGTTCGACGCCGTCATGAGCGTCGCGTGCTTTCACTGGATCAGCGATCACGAGACGCTGTTCGCCCACCTCGCCGCGGTGCTGCGCCCGGGTGGCCGGCTGACGAGCGACTCCGGCGGCGAGGGCAACATCGAGAACGTCGAGCGCGCGATCGCGGCCGTCAACGCCGAGGGCTTCGCCCCTAAGGCCTTCGCCTCGCCCGAGGAGACGCGAGAACACTTGGAGCGCAACGGTTTCGACGTCGATCGCGTCGCGCTGCGCCCGAGCCCGATCCGCCTCGACGACCCCGACGTCATGGAGCGCTACCTCGCGACCGTCTGCCTCGGTTCCTACCTCGAGCGCATGAGCGAGCAGGAGGGCTGCGAGTTCACCCGGGCGGTGCGCGAGGCCATGGTCGAGCCGGTGCTCGACTACGTACGTCTCGAGATCGACGCGGTGCGCCGCTGACGCATCCCGCATCCGAAGCGACGAAAGCGCCGCGAACCGGCCGGTGGCTGACCTACCGTGAAACTCATGAAGCTCAGCCGCCGAACAGCCCCCAGCCACGCCGGTCAGTGCGTCCTCGTCACCGGTGGCGCGTCAGGTCTCGGCCTCGAACTCGTCAAGCTCTTCGTGGCCGACGCCGCCCGCGTCGTCGTCGCGGACCTCCACGCCGAGCGCCCGGCGAGCGTGCCGGACGGCGTCGACTACCTGACGCTCGACGTGCGCGACGATGCCGCTTGGGCCGATGCCCTCGCCTGGGTGGAGCAGCACTGGGGGCGCCTCGACATCCTCGTCAACAACGCGGGCATCGCCGTCGGCGGGCGCATCGACACGACGGCGATCGCCGACTGGGAGCGCGCGCTGTCGATCAACCTCATGGGCGTCGTGCGGGGGTGCCGCACGTTCACCCCGATGATGAAGACGCAGCGCAGCGGCCACATCGTCAACACCGCCTCGCTCGCCGGGCTCGTCCACGCGCCGGCGATGGCGACATACAACGCCACGAAGGCCGCTGTCGTCGCCGTCAGCGAGACGCTGCAGAACGAACTGGCGCCGTTCGGCATCGACGTCAGCGTCATCTGCCCGTCGTTCTTCCGTACGAACCTCGCGCAGTCGTTGGCCGGAGCCGACGCCGAGATGGAGGCCAACGCCGTCGAGCTCATCAACGGCTCCCCTCGTTCGGCGGTCGATGTCGCCCGCACCGCGTTCGCCGGGATCGGCGCGCGCCGACACATCATTCTCACCGACCCGGACGGCCGGGTCGCCTACGGCGCCAAGCGTTTCGTCCGGCCCGTCTATGACGCGGCCATGGCCGGCGCTGCCAAACGCGTGGCGGCGGGCAAGGATCCGCAGCCCGCGGTACTCACCCAGCTCGGGCAGTGGGTGAAACGCCGCGCTGCCTGAGGGGAGGCCGGCGCGGGCACCCGTATCGCCAGTCTGAGGCCGCCAGTTGGTGGTGTCCGGCGTCAGCTTCCTGACGTTCCGACGTTTCCGCCCGTGCCTCCGGGCGCGGCGCCCGGCATCTGCCCGCCGCTCGGCGGTTGCTGGCTCGCATTGCCCGCCGAGCCGCCGGGCGCCTGGCCCTGGGCGCCCCCGCTCGTCCCGCTGCCCTGGCCTGCGGTGCCGGATCCGGACGCACCGGATCCGGACGTGCCAGATCCAGATGCACCCGCAGAACTGGTGGTGCCGCCCGACGTTCCGTTCGTACCGGAGCCCGAGGTGCCCGAGCCGGGCATCTGCATGCCCGGGCCCATCTCACCAGTCGTGCCCTGCTGATTCTGCGACGTGCCACCGGGTCCGCCCATTCCGCCGCCCATGCCGCCCCCCGACGTTCCGGCCGGCATCGCCGCGGCCGCGCCGATCGACACGAGCGACGCCGTGCCCATGGCCAGCGCCGACACGAGCGCCGACTTCTTCGCCGACCATCGCTCGGGTCCCGGCGCCGACGCGCCTGCCGTGTCGTTGCCGGTCGAAGCGCCCGAGGCAAACGGCGCCTCCTGCTCCGGTTCCCCGCGGTAGTCCGTGCCGGCGTCGCTGTCGGTGCCCGTGTGGGGCAGAGCAGTGCGGCGGACGGGCGGGATGTCGTGCAGTGTCGGGTCGTCGTCGTTCATGCTGTGTGCGTCGGGTCGGGGGTCGTCGTGGTCCATCGTGTCTCCTTCGTGCCTGGCGCCTCGGGGCGCGACGTTGCGGGCGCTCGCCCGTCATCCGCCGTCGACGTTGCGCGCCGGTACTGTGGAGAAGCTGTGCCCGGCGTGTCGTCGGTTCATGAAGCCGCCCGTCGGCCGGCCACTGCACGGCCCCGGGCTGGTCGTCGCACAGCCGCGCCAAAGCCGAGGTCGTGACGCTCGGGGCCATGAACTCCTCGATCTCAGCCGCCGGCTCACACCTCGCGCGGCGCGCACCGCGTCATCGCTCCCGCCGGGCAACCGACATGACGCTCCGTGGCGCGACAAGCCCCGATGCCGGCGATACCCCCGACACTATCGGCATCCGCACCACGGCCTCGAACACCTCCCGCACCTGGCTGACGCGCCTCGTCACCGGCCCGCACGACGACCCGAACTGGGCCCGCCCGGCGCTGTTGGCCCTGCTCGCGGCGACTGCAGTGCTCTACCTGTGGAACCTCACCGCCAGTGGCTGGGCGAATGCCTTCTACTCCGCTGCGGCACAGGCGGGCTCCCAGAACTGGGAGGCGTTCTTCTTCGGCAGTTCCGACGCGGCGAACTCGATCACCGTCGACAAACCACCTGCGTCGCTGTGGGTCATGGCGTTGTCGGTGCAGCTGCTCGGCCTGAGCAGCTTCTCGATCCTCGTACCGCAGGTGCTCATGGGTGTGGCCACCGTCGCCATCCTGCACGCGACGGTGAAGCGTCACTTCGGCGCGGGCGCCGGCCTGCTCGCGGGCCTCGTCATGGCGCTCACCCCGGTCGCCGTCCTCATGTTCCGTTTCAACAACCCGGACGCGTTGCTCGTCCTGCTCATGACGGCGGCCGCCTGGGCCACGATGCGAGCGCTCGAGCGCGGTTCGGTGCGCTGGATGGCGTTGGTCGGCGCGTTGCTCGGTTTCGGGTTCCTGACGAAGACGCTGCAGGTTTTCCTCGTCATCCCCGGTTTCGGGGCGGCGTTCCTGCTGCTCGCTGCGGCGCCACTGCGTCGACGCCTCGTCGGCAGCCTCGTGGCCCTCGTCGCTCTCGTGGCATCCGCCGGGTGGTGGGTCGCGATCGTCGAACTGACCCCGGCGAGCATGCGTCCCTACGTCGGCGGCAGCCAGAGCAACTCCTTCCTCGACCTGACGTTCGGGTACAACGGCTTCGGCCGACTCAGCGGTGAGGAGACGGGCTCGGTGGGCGGCGGCGGGGGCGCTGCCGGCGGGCAGTGGGGTTCGACGGGGCTGACGCGCCTGTTCGACGCCGAGATCGGCGGCCAGATCAGCTGGCTCATCTCGGCCGCGATCATCCTCGGCGTCATGGGTGTCGTGATGCGCGCGCGTGCGCCGCGCACCGACGTCCGTCGGGCCGCCTACGCAGTGTGGGGCGGCTGGCTCCTGGTGACGATGCTGACGTTCTCGTTCATGGCCGGCATCTTCCACGCCTACTACACGGTGGCGTTGGCGCCGGCAGTCGCGGCGCTCGTCGGCATGGGTGGCGCGCAGGCCTGGGAGCGTCGCCGCGAACCGGTCGGCACCCTGACGATGGCGGCCGCGGCCGCCGCGTCGTCGATCTGGGGGTTCGTCCTGCTCTCCCGCACGAGCGCCTACAGCGACGTGCTGCGCGTCGGCGTGCTGACGATCGGAATGACGTGCGCGGCACTCCTCGTCATCGGGCGACGGCTGCACGCGCGAGCCCTGCCCGTGATCGTCGCGGGCGCCGTGGTCGCGGGCCTCGCCGGGCCGACCGCGTACTCGCTCACGACGCTGACCTCCGGGCACACCGGCTCGATCGTCACCGCCGGGCCGGCGTCGGGCGGCATGAGTGGGATGCCGGGTGCGGGCGGCCGTGGCCCCGGTGCTCGCGCCCTGGGTGGTTCGACAGTCGGCGCGCCGCCGGCCGCTTCCTCGACGACGCGTGGCACCGTGCCCACCGGTGCAGGTGGGCAGGGAGTCGGTGGCGGCGGCATGGGCGGGTTGCTCGATGCCACGACGCCGAGCGCCGCCGTCATCTCCGCCCTGCGGGCCGACGCGCAGCGTTACACCTGGGTGGCCGCGGCGGTGGGTTCGCAGAGCGCGGCCGGACTGCAGCTCGGAACGGGCGAGCCGGTCATGGCGATCGGCGGCTTCAACGGCACCGACCCGAGCCCGACGCTCGCCCAGTTCCAGGCCGAGGTGAAGGCAGGCAAGATTCACTACCTGCTGGCCAGTGGTGGAACATCGGCGGGCGGTGGGACGAGCTCGGCCCAGACGAGCGATGCGAGCCGCATCCTGGCGTGGGCGGAAGCCACCTACCGTCAGGTGACGATCGGATCGACGGTCTTCTACGACCTGACGCAGCCGCTCGATTGAAGCAGTCAGCCGGCCTCGACAGTGGTGAAACGCATTGGAAATCATCATTCTTCGACGTGTTTCACCTCTAGGGGTGGGGCAACGCGCGGGTGTGCCCCGTACCCTCATGGGGTGATGACTTCCGCCTCCCCCATCCGACTGGCCGTGATCGACGACTACGAGGTCGTCGTCAACGGTCTGGCCAAGATGCTCGAGCGCTACCGCGACCGGGTCGAGGTGGCCGAACTCGACATCGAGGGCCCGATGTCGACGGTCGAGCATCCCGTCGACATCGCGCTCTATGACACGTTCGGGCAGGCGCAGGGCGAGCCTGAGGCGCTGGCGCACCTGCTCAAGGAGCCCCGGGTCGACAAGGTCGTCGTGTACACGTGGAACTTCCAGCCCGACCTGGTGCGCCGCAGTCTCGATGCCGGCGTTCGGGGTTACCTCTCCAAGACGCTGCCCGCGGGCGAACTCGTCTCGGCGCTGGAGCGAGTGCACGCCGGCGAGGTCATCGTCTCGGCCGAGGTGGGCTCCGGCCCCATCGCCGGCGAATGGCCGGGGCGCGAGGAGGGGCTCACGCCGCGTGAAGCCGAGGTGCTCGCACTCATCACCCAGGGTCTGTCGAACAACGACATCGCCGCGCAGACGCACCTGTCGATCAACTCGGTGAAGAGCTACATCCGCACCGGCTATCGCAAGATCGGCGTGACGAGCCGCAGCCAGGCCGTGCTGTGGGGGGTTCGCCACGGCTTCGAGCCCGACCACCGTCGCATCGTCGCGGATCCCACCGTCCAAGATCGCTGAGCGCGCACACGCCAGGGCCGCCCCATCGTCAGGATCGACTGACGGGGGGCGGCCCTGATGTGTCCAAGGGGGTGGCGCAGGTCACCTGACGGTGATTTGGCGTCCACCTGGAGGACGTGTAATGTTTTCCGAGTCGCCGAGGGGCAGACAGCACAGAAACCCCAGTGTTTCCGGGCAGTTTGCCTCGCGAGCTCGAAGCTCACCGTAGTTTCGACCAGCGCGCCGGCTCCAGCAGGAGCAAGCGCCGAGTTGAAGTCGGGGAGCGAGGGTGGTAAGGTTGACGAGTTGCCCCGAGTGGGGCGGGAAACGAAAAGGGTTCCTGCTTCGTGTGGTGTGCGATGGTGTTTTGAGAACTCAACAGCGTGCCGATGTGATCATCGCCAAGCATTTTAGTGGCACTTTTGGAGTGTCGCGTGTTTTGGCTGAGTGATTAATGATTGTACAGAACGACGATGACCCTTTTGGGGTTGTTGTTTGTC